>JBCCMR010000021.1:0-16731 GCA_039026255.1 Pseudomonadota bacterium | reverse complement strand
GCGCGCCAACGGCTTTCTGGCGCGCACCGGGGGCTTGGCCGGGGAAACCCGCGATTATGTGCGCATCATTACCGGGCTAAGCGCCGAGGATTGGCGCGACGCGGCCCAGGACGCCGCATCGCCCGGCGCGGCCGACGGGCTGGATCTGGCCCTGGCCCCGGGTCCGTTTGCCCCAGCGTGTCAAGCGCTGGCGCGCACGCGCAAGCTTTCAAAGCCCAAAACGCCCGCCCCTACTTACGCGCCCTGGGGGGTGCAACTGGCCAGCGGAGACAGCGCCGAAGGCGCACGGCGCCGTTTTGCCCAGCGCGCCCGGCCCTGCCGCCGGGCGCTTGCGGGAGAACGCCCGCAGATCATCCGCAAAGCCCCACAGGTGGCCGGGCGGCGCACCTATTATGTGGCCCGCATCGGCCGCGCCAGCCGGGGCGAGGCAAACCGGCTCTGCAAGGCCCTGCGCCGCCAGACCTGCGCCTGCGCAGTCTACCGCAACTAAGAAGCCTTAGGTGCTGCCCGCATCGCTGAGCCGGCGCATCAGCGAAGAGGTATCCCAGCGACCGCCGCCCATGGCCTGCACATCGGCGTAGAACTGATCCACCAGGGCCGTCACCGGCACCCGCGCGCCCGTCGATTTTGCCGCATCAAGGCAGATGCCCAAGTCCTTGCGCATCCAGTCGACCGCAAAGCCAAATTCGAACTGGTCATCGAGCATGGTCTCACCGCGGTTTTCCATCTGCCAGGACCCTGCGGCACCCTTCGAGATCACATCGACCACCGCCTTCCCGTCGAGTCCGGCCTTCTGGGCAAAGGCCATTCCCTCTGCCAGGCCCTGCACAAGGCCCGCAATGCAGATCTGGTTGACCATCTTGGTCAACTGCCCCGCACCATTGGCTCCCATCAGCCTGCAGGCCCGGGCGAAAGCCCCGATAAGCGGTTCGACCCGGGCATAGACATCCGCATCCCCACCGCACATGACCGTCAGCACCCCGTTTTCGGCGCCTGCTTGGCCACCCGACACGGGCGCATCAATGAAACCAATGCCGCCCTCGTCGGCCTTGGCGTAAAGCTCACGCGCGACGGTTGCGCTGGTGGTGGTGTGGTCCACAAACGTGGCCCCGGCCCCCATGCCCGCCAACGCGCCGGTATCGCCCACAACTACCGACCGCAGGTCGTCGTCATTGCCTACGCAGGCAAAGACCACCTCGGCCCCTTCGGCGGCGGCGCGCGGGGTTTCAGCTTGGGTGCCGTTGTGCTGGGCCACCCAGGCTTCGGCCTTGGCAGCCGTGCGGTTATAAACCGTGACCTTATGGCCCTGCGCCGCCAAATGCCCGGCCATGGGATAGCCCATGACGCCCAAACCCAAAAATGCCACCTGCGCCATGGCGCCTCTCCTTTGCCTGTTGCAATAGTGCCCGTGATTTGGCCACATCGTGGTAGACCGTCAAGGATCGGAGGCTCGGGCACCCATGAGAACCGTTTTTCGCTGGCTTTTGCGGGGTTTCGTTGCGCTGGGTGTGCTCGTGCTTGGCGCGCTTCTTCTGGTCTACTACTTTGCTAGCCGGTCGATCCCAGACTACAACGCCGACTACACTGTGGCCGGGATCGAAGGCCCGGTCGAAATCGTGCGCGACACCAACAATGTGCCCCACATCTTTGCCGATGACGCCCGAGACGTCTATTTTGGACTGGGTTTTTCCCACGCCCAGGACAGGCTTTGGCAGATGACGATGCTGCGGCGCACGGCCCAAGGGCGCCTGTCAGAGCTTTTCGGGTCCGCCACGCTCGACATCGACGAATTCATCCGTCGCCTGGATTTCGCCGAACTCTCGCGCCGATCCTACGAATTTCAAACCGAAGAGGTGCAGTCGTCGCTCGATGCCTATGCGGCCGGGGTGAACGCCTGGCTTAACATAGTGCAGCGCGACGCCCTGGGACGCGGAGCGCCGGAGTTCTTTCTGTTCTCTCCTGAGATCGAGCCCTGGACCCCCGCAGACAGCTTGTCGATCATGCGCGTGATGGCGCTTCAGCTTTCGGGACATCTGCGCAACGAGGTCTCTCGCGCGCGGGTCAGCCTGGCCGTTGGGCCCGAGAGGCTGCGCGATATCATGCCCGACGCTCCGGGCAGCGGGTCTATGGAGATGCCCGAATTCGCCGATCTTTTTCCAAACCTCGACTTTCGCACCGCTCGCGCCACTGTTCCCCACTGGGCCGACCCCGTGCGGCCCCTGGGGTTTGCCGGGGCGTCCAACGCGTGGGCCGCAGGGCCGTCGCGGTCCGCTACCGGCGCATCTATTCTGGCCAACGACCCGCACTTGGGGCTTTCGTCGCCGTCGATCTGGATGCTGGCGCGCATGGATTTCCCCGACGGAGGCGTGATCGGCGGCACCATCCCCGGCATTCCGGTTATCCTGTCGGGCCGCTCGGACGACTTTGCCTGGGGGCTGACGACCGCCTATCTGGATGACGTGGACGTCTATATCGAGCAGCTTAACCCCGAAAACCCTGACGAATACCTGACGCCCGAAGGCTACAAGCCCTTCCAGACCCGCGACGTGGTTGTGCGCACCAGCGACGGCGCCCCAAAGACGCTGACCCTGCGCTGGACCGAAAACGGCCCGGTCATCCCAGGTAAACACTTCGGGCTCGAAACGATTACGCCCGAAGGTCACGTGACCTCGATCCGGTGGACCGCACTGGATACCAATGATCAGTCAATCACCGCAGCTATGAACCTGATGCGGGCTAAATCCGTGGCCGCGGGCCGCGCTGCCGCGGCCTTTTTCAAGGTCCCAGGCCAGAACGTGACCATGGCCGACCGCACGGGCGTGATGCTCCAGGTGGTAGGCAAAATGCCCGAACGGCACCCGGATCACGCAAGCCAAGGGCGTTTTCCGTCCCAGGGCTGGGTGCCTGAAAACCGCTGGCTGGGGTATCTGCCCTACGAGGACAATCCGTCCGTACGCGACCCGGCGTCGGGCATCGTTGCCAACACGAACAATAAGACCACCGATGCGCCCTTTCCGCGCCACGTGAGCCACAGCTGGGGCGACACCTACCGGTACCTGCGCTTGAGCCAGCTTTTGACCTCGCGAGAGGTGCACACCCGCGACAGTTTTATCGAAGCCCAGCTTGATACCGGTTCCTTTGCGGCGACATCGCTTTTGCCCCTGGTGGCGCGGGAGTTGTGGTTCACCGGCGAGGCCGCCCCGGCTGGCACGCCAGAACGGCAACGGCAGATCGCCCTAGAGCTTTTGGCCAACTGGAATGGCCAGATGGACGAACACATCCCCGAGCCGCTGATCTACGCAGCGTGGATGCGCCAGTTGCAACAGCGCCTGATCCAAGATGACCTGGCAGAGCTGGCGCCCGATTTTGCGCGGCCGAACCCGGTCTTTCTGGAAAGAGTTTTTCGGGACATCGACGGCGCATCGGCGTGGTGCGACGTACGCCAGTCCACCCGGGTTGAAAGCTGCGATGACCTGGCGCGGATCACGCTTGACGCGGCATTGGTGGAGTTGAGCGAGATCTACGGCACCCGCATCGCCGCCTGGCGCTGGGGCGAAGCGCACCAGGCCCACCACGACCACGAGGTGCTCACCAACGTGCCGCTTTTGGCTTGGTTCGCCAATATTCGCCAGGAAACATCCGGGTCTATCGAAACACTTCAACGGGCCAGTTGGAGCGGCCGCGGCGACACCCCCTACGCCAATGTCCACGCCGGCGCATATCGGTCCGTAGTGGATTTTGCCGACCCCGACAGCTCCGTCTACATTATCTCTACGGGTCAATCGGGGCATCTGCTATCGCGCCATTACGATGACCTTTCGGGGCTCTGGCGGCGGGGCGAGTACATTCTTATGAGCCTTGATCCGGTTTTAGCCCGAGGTGGCGCGGTAGGAACCACCAATCTGAAGCCGGAGTAAACGAGCCAGCGGCGGCGCAAACGGCGAGGCACGATTTTGAGTATTTGGACAGAGAACAGGGCCCGGCCCCGGCGCAGGCGCGGGGACGTCAATACCATCGGTTTGGTTCGGCAGAAAAACCTAACAGGCTCTTAGCAGCCATCCATAACCAGACCCGGGGCGGGCGCCGCACCCCCTGTTCTTCTCTGCAAAAATAATCAAACACCTGGAGCAGAGCCGGGCGTGACGGCGCCGCTCAGGACTCTCAAAGCTCTACCACTTCCACCCGGCTGCCCTTTGCCGCCAGGGCAATACGCCCTTCGCAAAGTGCCCGGGCATCACGGCCAAAGACCTCGTTGCGCCAGCCACGATAGACCGGATGGCTGCTGTCGGCGCCCGGAAGCTCATCCAGTTCCTGGGACGTCGCGATCAGCTTTTGCGCCACCCCAGCCGCATCAGCCCGCGCCTTGAGGAGAACCCGCAAAAGGTCTGCTAACGCCTCTTGCCCCGAGGGCTTTTGCCGTGACGCAGGCAGCGTTGGCAGCGCATCGTCCGGGATCGTTTCTGCGCGGGCGACCGCCTCAATCAGACCTTCTGCCACGGCGCCTTTGCGCGCTTCCCGCAACAAAAGCCGGGACTTGCCCAATTCCTGGATTGATCGCGGCTTTGTCGCCGCCAGTTCCATCAGCGCATCGTCCTTGATCACCCGGTTGCGGGGGATATCGCGGGCCTGGGCGTACTCCTCGCGGAAGCGGGCCAGTTCCCGCACATAACCCAGAAACCGCCGGGAATTTGTCCGCGTCTTAAGCCGTCGCCAGGCGCCTGCGGGGTCCATGTCGTAGGTGTCCGGATTAAGAAGCGTTTCCACCTCTTCGGCCACCCAGGGGGTGCGCCCGGATTTATCGAGCTTCTTGCGCAGGCTTTCGTAGATCACGCGCAGGTGGGTGACGTCCGCCAGGGCATAGGCCTTTTGCTTGTCGCTCAGGGGCCTCGCGGACCAGTCCGTAAACCGGCTCGATTTGTCGAGCGACGCGCGCGCGATTTTACGCACCAGCGTCTCGTAGCCCACCTGCTCGCCAAAGCCGCAAACCATGGCGGCCACCTGGGTATCAAAAAAGGGCCGCGGAAAGATGCCGCGCGCGTGATAGAATATCTCCAGGTCCTGGCGGGCGGCGTGGAAGACTTTGGTCACGCGTTCGTCAAGGAAAAGCTTGTAAAGCGGTTCCAGATCAATGCCCGGGGCCAAAGGGTCCACCAGAACCGCACCGGCATCGCCTTCGCCGGGGTGCGCCAGTTGCACGAGACACAGGCGCGAGTAGTAGGTCCGCTCGCGCAGAAATTCGGTATCCACGGTGACGTAGTCGAAGTCCGCCGCTTGGGCGCAGTACTCCGCTAGGTCAGATGTGGTCGTGATCGTTTCCATCCCGCCCGGGTAAGCCGTTTGTGGCGGTCCCGCAAGGGCACGCCTGCCAAGGGTGCTCCGCACGGGCGGTACGGGTCAGGCGCTGGCCGCGCGTAGCGCGCCTATAAATTGGCTTGATTTTGGAAAAAACCTATTGTGTGCTGCCTGCTATCAGGACCTATGTTCCCGCGCATTCAACCCCAAGGCCACTTCCCAGGAGATTTAGATGCCACGCATTGCAACCCACTTCCTATCCGTTTTGATCCTTTTGACCCTGCCTTTTGCCGCGCTGGCGGGCGGTGATGGAAGAGACGACCCGACAACCTCAAAGAAGGGTTTTTCTCGTATGGGGTGCGATCAACTGCGCGAAGAAGAGGCCCGCCTTGTGCGGGAGGAGTTCCTTCTCGACCGCCAACTGCAACAGATCAACGTCCTTGTGATCAAAGACAAAAAGCTCATCGCCGCCGGCAATAAGAAGCGCGTCAGCCTGGACAAGGCGATCAAACGCGAAACCGATAAGGCCAAAAAAGCGGCGCTTGTGTCCGAGAACAAAAAGCTCTCCCGGACGATGCGGACCTATGAAAGGACCCTGAAAAAGCACATGCGCAGCTTCAACGAGGTGGAGCGGGAAATGAGTGACAACGCCTCCGACCAGCGCAAGGTTCTGGCGGCCTGGCAGAAGGTGAATTGCTAGTAGGATGCGGTGGAATGTGTCTTCCCCTCGGGTGGGGGTGGTGGGCAGAAAGACCCAAAGCGCCCATCCGTTAATTTAGGAAATGCCCTAGTCTAATATTTACGACAAAAACCAAGAGCACATGACTGTGTTGTGCTGCGGTTTGCGAATTAAACCTGCCGGCCTGATTCATAAATAGCGGCTAGATCAGACTGAATCGCGCAATCGCTCGGATACGCGTCGAAAACGCCAAGCATCTGAATGAACTCATCCGAAGGCTTTTGGCTCCTGTAGAAAAGCTCTTTGCACGACGCATGTGCCGTGAACTTGTTTATTCTCAGGACCACGGTATCATCGCAGTATGAGATAAACGACTTACGTTCGCTTTGCGGTGTCGGAATCCACAAACACGCGTTTGGCAGAATTGGAATGTAGCAACCACCTTGAACCCATGATGTTTGCAGGCTCGGGATAAAGCTCTCAGACAGGCCGTCACCGAAGTAAAATTCGGCGCCTTTAGAGACATAAATCCCAAACCTCCTTTTGCCAGCCCTTATCCCAGCATGGTATTTGGCGCGCTCCCAGTAGCTTTCAATGCTAGAACTGGCCACGTTATTGCAAGGCGGCGCGCCATACGCCGCCGCGCTCTGGTGAAAACCTTCACGGGTTCCAGGACTACGCAGTAAAAGTGAAGCCGCCCAGAGCCAAACGAAATTCGGACGGGATGCCAAGAATTTTATGAGTTCGCCAGCCGAATTACTGTCGTGCGTTACTGATTTAATAAAGGCATCCAAAAGATCGAGAAACGTAGCTCCTCGATGGTCAATTTTTCCGAAACTATGCTCGAAACTCCGGGCGAAGGGTGAATCGCCCAAATCAATGAAGTGGCCACCCTTAATTGCGCCGTGTTTTGCTGCCTTTCTTCTTCTAGAGTGCGGGGACCATTCACAAACGGCTCCTGCCGCATTCACTCTGGACAGCTTTTTGCCCACAGGGTCCGCCCATCGTCTTTGCATTCCGCGGGGGAACCAATGGTGCAATTCTTGTTTGGGTGATTTCAAATTCACCCCACCACCTCCATGAACTCCCGCCATTCGCGCGCGCTCATGCCGACGTCTTCGGCGGTGACTGGCTCGCCTTTGAGCATACGGCGCAGGGCTATGACGGCGGGGGCGCTCAGGGTGGCGCCGCCCAGGCGGTAGTCCTCGAAGGCACGGTAGGCGAAGGGGACCCAGTCGGCCACTAGGCGGCAGATCTCGTCAGCGTAGACGCGGATTTCGTATTGGGCGTGGCTGTCCGCGCGCAGGCGCAGGAAGTGGAAGAGGTTGTGCAGGTCCACCTTCCAGTACCACTGGGTGTAGATATTGGCGGGCAGGTTCATGCGCGCCAGTTCCCGGGCGAGGCCGAGCCCCTCTTCATCGATCATTTCTTCGTAGTGATCGTAGGCCCGGGCGCTGTCGGCCTTGAGCATCTCAAGCACCCTTGACGCGTCGGCGCCCTCCAGCACGTCTCCCCGGCCCTGGTTGTTCTGGGTGCTTTGCGCCGCCACGTGTTCGGGCGCGGGGATATAAAACTCCCGGTCGAGGATGGAATAGCGGGCCGAGTACTCGTTTACGTTGGCTGTGCGGTGGCGGATCCACTGGCGGGCGACGAATACGGGAAGCTTCACATGAAGCTTCAACTCGCACATCTCAAAAGGGGTCGAATGCCAGTGACGCATCAGGTAGCGGATCAGCCCTTCGTCGTTTGACACGGCCTTTGTCCCCGTGCCGTAGCTGACCCGCGCGGCTTGAGTGATGGCCGCATCGTCACCCATATAGTCAATCACCCGTACGAACCCGTGGTCCAAAACCGAATATGCGGTGTAGAGATGCGCCTCCATTCCGGGCGCGGTGGCTCGGCGGGTGGGCTCCGTTACCGCGCGCAAGGCGGCGATCTCGGCTTCCTGATCAGGGGTGAGCGGCATGGGCAGCGCCTTTCATGGGACGGCAGAGTGAGTCGTCCTTCACCTTATCTTGTGGAGCCCGCGCCGCGAACCGCCAGATGCAGATCACTGGCGGTTTTTGTGCAACAGGTGATTCGCCTGCGCGGCTGGGGGAATTGACCCGAGCGCCCGCCCCCGCGCATGATCTACCCGAGGCAGTATCCCGTAAAAGGCAGGAGACCTGGGAATGAGATATCGAGCATGCGCCGCCTTGGCGCTTGCGGGCGCGCTTGTGGCCTGCGGCGGCAGCGACGACCCGGCCACCGGACCAGGCGGGCCGGGCAACACCGGCCCCACGGGCCTGGGATCGGGCCAAGTTGTCGTAGAGGGCGACAACCTGGCCACACGGGTCGAATTTGATGCCACGAATAACACGCTCATTGTCGAGAGCATCCCATTCGACGACGACGCCTTTGAGGGGCGTTACACGCGGACGCCCGCTCTCGATCGCGGTACCTACGAGGCGTACACTTCTACAAACGGCGACGACACCTACGTGGCCTACTACGACACGTCCACGTCCGGGTCAGTTTATTCGGCGGTGCTGGCCACGGGGGACTATCTGGACCACGGATTTGCCGGCGCTACCTACGGGCGCGAGGGCAACGTGACACTGCCGTCATCCACCCAGCGGGTAACATATTCGGGTAACTACGTGGGTCTGCGAACCACCCAGGGCAACGCCCCAGGGGTGGATACAATACAGGGCACCGCCAACCTCGAAGCTGATTTTTCCGACAATACCGTGCGCGGGTCGATCACCGGGCGCACCGTGGTTGCGGGCGGCACCACCAACCAGGGCGGCACGGGCGAAACCAGCGCGGGCACCGATATCGTGCTCGCCAATGGCGCGCTTGATCGCACCGACGGCACCTTTACCGGCGTAGCCAACGAAACCGACGGCGGGCTTGGCGGGACAGGTACCTACGAGGGCATCGTAGGCGCGGGCGACGCCAGCGAAATCGCCGGGGTGATGATCATCACCGCCGGTGACCTACGGGAGACCGGCAGCTTCATCGCCACAGAATAGGAATAGACCGGATGCGGGGGCGGATCCGGCGGGCACTGGCCGCGGCGGCTTTGGTGCTTGGCACTTGCGCGTCCCTTGGGGCCGCGGACCCGGCGCGCCTTTCCCCCGAAGAAGCACGGCGCGCAGCCTGGGCAGCGCTCCAGGGCGGGCGCCCCCATGTGGCGCTCCAGATCGCCGAGGCCCTGCGCCCGGGCGCGCCTGACGACTTCGAACTGATCTTTCTGAGCGCCGAGGCCCAACGCGTGATGGGCAATGCCGAAGGCGCCCTGGTGACCGCGCGCGAAGCCTGGCGCGCTGCTCAGGACCCGGGACACAGGTTTGACGCCGCCCACCTCGTGGCCAAGGCACACTATGCCGGCGGGCGCCCCGGGCGCGCACAATTCTGGTTGCGTCGCGCGGCGCAACTGGCCCCGGACGATACCGCCCGCCAGTTGGCGGCACGCGACTTCCGCCACGTGCGCGACACCAGCCCCTGGACCGTACGTCTGGCCTTCGGGACCTTCCCCACATCCAACATCAACAACGGCTCGACCGCGGACACCATTGAGATCAACGGCCTTCAGTTTGATGTTCCAGTTACCGGCCAACCCCATTCCGGCACCGGTTTTCATGGCACTGTCGACGTGGGCTACCGCACGGCCTTGGGTGACGGGCGCATGCTGCGCCTGGGGCTGCGGCTCAAGGGCACCACATACCGGCTGTCGTCGGATGCCAAGGCGCTGGGCTCCGGGCTCCGGGGGCGCGATTTTGCCAGCGCGGCTGTAGAGTTCCGCGCGGGGCTTAGCTTTGCCCCCGCGAGCACCGAGGGCCCCTGGGGCGCGCGCCACCTCGATGCCCTGGTCGGGCGCAGTTGGTACGGGGGCAATCCGCTGGCGAATTACGCGCGGGTCAGCGCCCGCCAGGACCTTCGTCTTGGGGCCGATACCGTGGGCAGCGTGGGGCTGAGCCTGGAACGGCAGTGGCGCCTCGATGATGGCCGCGCCAGCGCCGATGTGGCAGCGCTGAGCTTTGGCCTGCGCCACAGGCTCGACACCGGCGGGCGGCTCGACGCCCGGCTCACGCTGCGCAACACCCAAAGCGCCAGCGCTCTGGTCCACAGCCGCGAGGTCAAGGCCGACCTTGCCTGGACGCTTCCACGGCAGGGGCCGGTGGAGCCGACGTTTTCGCTAACCCTTAGCCAGACCGACTACGCGCTTACCGTGGGCGGCGTGGGGCGGCGTGACCGCAAGGCCACGGCGGCCCTGTCGCTCTTTTTCCCGAAGGTCAGCTACTACGGCTTTGCGCCTACGGTGACCCTATCGGGGTCGCGGCGGTCGTCCACGCTCGACATCTATTCGACCCGGGACGCGCGGCTGAGCCTGGGCATCCGGTCAACTTTCTGACAGCGCCGCGGGGCGGGCGGTTGAGGGTGGCGCGCGGGCGGCCTAACGTACGGCCATGCGCATCCTGCCCGCCGCCGCTCTGGCCCTTTTGGCCCCCCTGCCCGCCCAGGCCTGCGGGGTGGCGCTCGCACTGATGATCGACGTCTCGGGGTCCGTGGACACCGCCGAATACCGCTTGCAGATGGGCGGCCTGTCGGCGGCCCTACGCGACGGGCTAGTGGCCGATGCGCTCATCGCTGAAGAGGCCGCGGTAACGGTGGTGCAGTGGTCGGGCAAGTCCCGTCAGGCGGTGGTGGTGCCCTGGCGGCGGCTCGATTCCATCGAGGCCGCCGACGCGTTCGCGGCCGCCGTGGACGCCGCGCCTCGGGCCTGGCGCAATTACTCCACCGGCATCGGCGAAGCGCTTCTTTTTACCGCCAACCTTTTTGCAAAGGTGCCCGAATGCGAGCGGCGGGTGATCGACGTCTCGGGCGACGGTAAATCGAACGAGGGCAGCGACCCCAGCGACCTACGCGACGCCCTGGCAGCGTCCGGCTTTGTAATCAATGGTTTGGCTATCCGGTCGGACGTGGACGACCTGGGTGCCTATTACCGCGCTGCTGTGATCGCCGGGGAGGCGGCTTTTGTGATGACTGCAAACGGGTTCGACGACTACCCCAAGGTGATCAAACGCAAGCTGATCCGAGAGGTCACAAAGCAGGTTGCCCAGGCCGATTAATGCGCGGTGACCGAAGCTAAGAAGCTTCACACGGAAGCTTCCAACCCCGCCTTAGGCCGAGCGCTTACCCCGATTACGTTCGTTCCGGCAACGGTCAGAGCAGTATTTCACCTCGTCCCAGACCTTCGCCCATTTTTTGCGCCAGGTGAACGGCCTGCCGCAGGTAGCACAGATCTTCTGCGGCAGATCAGATTTCTTTTTAGCGATTACTTAAAGCCCATGTCTTCGTATTTCGCCTTCACTTTCTTGAAGTTCTTGGACCCGCCCGGGCCCCGTTCGACGGTGCTCCATTTGCGGCTTCCCGCCTTCTGGTATTTGACCGTGCAACCCGAACCCCGGCACTTGATCGTCAGCTTAGAGCCGTCAGAACGGCTCATGGCGGCGTCGCCCGCCTGGGCTGCGCCCGGATGAAAGGCGGCGCTCAGCGCCAATACCGCCGCGGCAGTTAGAATTCGGCCCATGGGAAAACTCCTTTTCTCTTTACATGTCCCCGCCCCACGGTAGGCGGGCGCCCGCAGGCCCGTCAATCGGCGATGCGCGGACAGGCGTCCGGGGCCGCGGGGTTCAGGCGGTAGCTCGTCGATGCCGCGCCCCGGTCGCGCACGATGCGCGACACTGTTCGGTCGCAGTTGCGGCGGATCGAGAAGCCTCTTGTGGTCATCAGGATCGTGTCTTCGCCGCGCCAGCGCGCCGTGAAACTGCCGCCGTTGCAGTCCACCGCGCAACTGAGCGTGTCGCTGGCCGTCTGGCGGCAGGTGACACGCTCGATCAGGTCGTATTCGGCGCCTTTGAAAAAGACCGTCACATCGGCCCAGTCGCCCGCGTGGCGCGCCGAGAACCCGATGCCCGGGAAATCGATGCGCATGGTCTTCACGGTCTGATCGGGTGTACACGCCAGGTGTTCGGTTGTTCAGGCGCGCAGGAAGCAGTCCTTTCCCGCCTGGGCACCTGCGGTCGCAAAGGCCAAGGCGGTCGTAAGGGCCGCGATTAAGACGTCTCGACGGGATGCCTAATTGGCCATCGTCCGCCCCCAGGGCCCGCAGGGGATCGGGGGCGGGTGGCGGCCCATCACTCGGCCGTGATGCGCCCGTCGGTCTTGGCTTCCACCGGGCCGATATCGGCCATGTAGGCCGCTGTGACATCGGCGAGGTCCGGGCCAAAATCATAAGCGTCCTGGGCGTCTACGAACATGGAATAGCCGTCGCCACCGTTACGCACGTAGTTATTGGACACCACGCCGTAGAGCCGGTCATCTTCGAGCGGTGCGCCCCCCACGGTCACCGCTGTGATGCGCTCGCCCGCAGGGCGCGCGGCGTCGAAGCGGTAGCTCATCCCCGCCACTTGGGGGAAGCGCCCTGCCCCGTCTTCGATCTGGCTCACCCCATTTTCGAGTGCTGCACGGATCGTGGCGCCGGTTACCCGGAAGGTGGACAGCGTGTTCTGGAAGGGCAGCACGGTCAGCACTTCGCCCATGGTCACGGGACCTGCGTCGATGGAGGCGCGCACCCCGCCCCCGTTCTGGATGGCGATCTCGATACCCTGATCCTTAACGCGATCGAGCATAGCATCCGCAATAAGCGACCCCATTGGGCATTCCATCGCCCGGCAGACCTCCCGCGAGCCTTCGATGGGCGCGGCGCTTTCGGCCACCACCTTGTTGCGCAGCTCGTCAAGCGGACCCGCCAACGCGTCCATGCGCGCCACCGCGTCTGCGTCTTCGGCGACGGAGGCATCAAGCAAGATCGGATCGCCGGTGATCTCGGTCAGGTTGCCCGCATCGTCGAAGGTCAGCTTCGCCTCGCCCAGGTACTTGCCGTAGGCGTAGGCCTGAAGGATCGGCACCCCGTTGACCATCGTGGGATAGGGGCCGGACGCCTTTTCGTCGCTGTTGGACAAAAGCGTGTGAGAGTGGCCGCCGATGATCAGGTCAACCCCGGTCAGGGCCTCGGCGAGCCGCATGTCTTCGCGCAGCCCCACATGGGTCAAGAGGATGATCTTGTTCACCCCGTTGGCCGTCAGCGCGTCAATCTCGGCCTGGGCGGCATCAACGGTCGGCGAAAAGATCACCGTGTCGCCGGGCGACGAGGTTTCGGGCGTATCGACAGCCAAAACCGAGACCACGCCCACCTGCTCACCGCCCACCTCCAGCACGGTGGATTTCTGCACCCGCCCGGCCAGCCGGTTGTTCGCGCTAACGTCGATGTTGGCCGACACGACCGGAAAGGCCACCTTGTCGAGGAAGTCGGCCAGCCCATCCGGCCCGTCATCGAATTCATGGTTGCCCACCGCCATGGCATCATAGCCAAGCTGGGTCATAAATTCCGCCGCCAGATCGCCGCCGTACTGGGTGTAGAACAGCGACCCCTGAAATTGATCGCCAGCGTCGAGCAACAGGACATTGTCGCCCGCCCGCGTTCGTGCATCCCCGATCGCTGTGATCATCCGCGCGATGCCGCCGAAACACTTGCCTTCGGCGTTGTCTTCGTCCGAACAGCCGCTGTCGAACCGGCTGATCGGCTCGAACCGGTCGTGAAAGTCATTGGTGTGCAAGATGGTCACTTGGTAGTCGGCCGCGGCGGCGGTGGCGGCGCAGGCAAACGCGGCCGCGCAGGTAAGGAGGTGGCGCATGGTTATAGTCCCCGTTGTTGTAAGCGTCCTGTGATCACCCTAACGTCCGGTGCCCGCGACACCCTGTCAACCATTTCCCAGCCTGCAACGGCGACAGGTCTTTTCACGCGCCGCGCGCGGGGCTAAGCACCGGGTAATCACAAACACGAATAGGCGCGCGCGCAGGCCCTGCGGCGCGTCCACTGAGGGGCAGCCATGCGTATTCTGATTACCAACGACGACGGCATCCGGGCCGAAGGTTTGGGCGTCCTGCGCGCCATTGCTGCCGCCATCGCAGGACCCGAAAACGTCTGGACCGTTGCGCCGGCCTTTGAGCAGTCGGGCGTGGGCCACTGCATCAGCTTTTCAAAACCCGTCCTGCTGGAACAACTCGGCCCGCGGGAGTTTGCCGTTGACGGCACGCCTGCGGACTGCGTGCTGGTGGGGCTCTCGGACGTGATGGCCGACGCGCCGCCCGATCTCATCCTGTCAGGGGTGAACCGAGGCAACAATTCCGCCGAGAACACGCTTTATTCAGGCACCGTGGGGGCGGTGATCGAAGGCGCGTTGCACCACGTCAAGTCGATCGCGCTGTCCCAATACTACGGCCCCGACAACCGCGACCTGGCCAACACCTTCGAGGCGGCCGAGGCCTGGGGCGAACGGGTCGTGCGCGGCCTTCTGGACAACGGCCCGTGGCACGACGGGCCCTACGACCTGTTCTACAACGTGAACTTCCCGCCCGTGCCAGCGGCCCAGGTGGCAGGCGTGCGCGCGGTCACCCAAGGGTGGCGCGCTGAAACGGAGTTTCGCGCGAGCCCCCAGATGCGCGGCTTTCGCCGTTTCCTTTGGATCGAAGGCGGGCGCCAGGACATCCCCACCGAGCCGGGGTCCGACGCCCATGCGAACCTGGCGGGCTTTGTGTCGGTCACGCCCATGCGCGCAGACCTGACCGCCCACGGGGCCATCGACGCTCTGCGCCGGACCTTTGCAGAATGACAGCGGGCGCTGACCCCCAGGCGATGATGCGCTTTATGCTGGCGCTACGGGCGCGGGGCGTGTCGGACAATCGCGTTCTGGAAGCGATGGAGCGGGTCCCGCGCCACCACTTCGTGCAGGGACCGTTTGCCCAGCGCGCCTACGATGATGTGGCGCTGCCGATCCCGTCGGGCCAGACCATCAGCCAGCCGAGCGTGGTGGCCAAGATGACCCAAGCGCTGGCGGTGGGACCCCGCGACAAGGTGCTCGAGATCGGCACCGGGTCCGGGTTTCAGGCGGCGGTTTTGGCGCACCTCGCGCGGCGCGTCTATTCGATGGAGCGTCACCGGCGCCTGGCGCGGGAGGCGCGCGCGCGCATCGACGACCTGCGGCTGGTCAATGTGATCGTCATGACCGGCGACGGCACCCAGGGCCTGCCCGACCAAGCGCCCTTTGACCGCATCATTTTGACCGCCGCCGCCGAGGATCCGCCCGCAACGCTCTTGGCGCAACTCTCGGTTGGGGGTATAATGGTGCTGCCGGTTGGACAGACCGACGCCGAGCAGCTTCTGATTAAGGTCGAGAAGACGTCGGCTGGGCTTGAGTACACGGAATTAGAGCCCGTGCGTTTTGTCCCGCTGGTTGAGGGGGTTGCGCAGGATATCTGACCCTCCACTATAAATCGAAGGTCCCCGCAGAGGGGCCGCATGGCATGGGTGCAGTGATGACTTTTCGCAAGACTTTGATGATCGGGGTCTCGGCAATGGCGCTGGGCGCCTGCGACGGCCCGGGGCTCGCCTCGCTTTCTGACAGTCTGGATCGGCGGCCTTCCGCCCAGCCCCTGGCGCAGACCGCGCCCCGGCCGAAGCCCGACAGCCGCGGGCTGATCACCTACCCGAACTACCAAGTGATCGTTGCACGCTCCGGCGACACCATGGATGAAGTGGCCGCACGTATCGGCATGGGCGGGGCAGAATTGGCGCGGTTCAACGGGTTACCGGGCACCTACCGCCCACGCTCGGGTGAGGTGCTGGCCCTGCCGAAGGGCGTCGTTATCCCGCAAGAGGGCGCAGGCCAAGGGGCCACCACAGCCAGCCTGGAAAGCATCGCGTCAACAGCCATCGGACGCGCAGGCAACGGCGCCGGGCAAACCCCCGCAAAGCCCGTTAGCCGGGTTCAGGAAGGCCCCGAACCCATCCGGCACGTGGTTGAACAGGGCGAAACCGCCTATTCCATCGCGCGGCTCTACAGCGTGTCGGTAAACGCCCTCTCGAACTGGAACGGTCTGGGCAAGGACCTTTCGGTGCGGCCTGGGCAGCGGCTTTTGATCCCGGTGATTGAAGATGGGACACCGGCGCAGGACGTGGCGGCACTTGATACAGCGCCCTCGCAACCGGGGTCGGGATCGGTGACGCCGCTCCCGCCAAGCTCGGTGGCCCCGCTTCCCGACCCGGAGGAAGCCGCTGCGAGCCAGACCGATGCCGTACCCGAAAGCCCAGACCTGGTTGAAGAACGCACGGCGCGCAGCAACTTGCCCCAGCTTCAGCGCCCCGTTTCCGGCAAAGTGCTGCGAGGCTATTCGTCAAAGCCCGGGGGGAACGAGGGGCTCGATTTTGCGGCCGCCAAGGGCACCTCGGTGAAAGCCGCCGACGACGGCACGGTCGCCCTGGTCTCAAGCGCGGCGGGCAACTCCAAGATCGTGCTCATCCGCCACCCGGACAACTTCTACACGGTCTATTCCAACGTCTCGGACGTGCCCATCGCCAAAGGCGACCGGGTGGCGCGCGGGCAGACCGTGGGCAAGGTCGCCGGCGGGTCCCCCGCCTACGTGCATTTCGAGATCCGCAAAGGAACACAAAGCGTCGATCCCACCCCCTATTTCTAGGCACGCCCTGGCGGAAAACAGCAGGCCGCCGACCGAGGTACCGGATCACAAGGCTGCGGCGTACGAGAACGCTTTGCCGCCAACGCAACCTATGCGACCCTACCTCCGATTTCATTTAGCGGAGAGTTATTATGGCACGGGTTGTCTGGGACCGTATCGCAAACAACGGGGTGATC
>JBCCMR010000020.1:0-17067 GCA_039026255.1 Pseudomonadota bacterium | reverse complement strand
GCGCCATTTGGCAAAGCCCCCGTCCAGCACCGCCACATCGGTTTTGCCCATCAGTCGAAAGGTCCACCAGACCCGCGCCGCCGCTAGGATCCCTGACCCATCGTAGACCACCACCCGGTGGCCGTCGCCCACGCCCATGGCGCGCATCCGCGACATGAATTTCTCGACTGGCGGGGCCATGTGCGGAAGGTCGGTCCGCAGATCTGCGATTTCGTTGATGTCGAAAAAACGCGCGCCTGGGATATGGGCGGCTTCGTATTCCGCCCGCGGGTCGCGCCCGGCGGATGGCAGGTACCAGGACCCGTCGATCACACGCAGATCAGGCGCATCAAGATGCGCGGCGAGCCAGTCGGTGGATTGAAGAGGACCGCTTTCGCTCATGGCGTTCTCCGGGGTAGGCAACGCCCCCGGGCCTACCGCGCACGTATCGCCATTGCAAGCGGACCTGGCCCCGGTTGGCAGTGAGACGACACCGCCTTAGTTGTGCTGCCGCAAAAGCCGCGCCTTCTGCTTTTGCCAATCGCGCTTTTTCTCGGTGTCGCGTTTGTCGGCCTTCTTCTTGCCTTTGGCGATCCCGATCAGCAACTTCGCCACGCCGCGATCGTTGAAATACATTTTTAGCGGCACCAGCGTCATCCCGGCCCGCTGGGTAGCGTTCCAAAGATCAGACAGCTCTTTTTTCGACACCAAAAGTTTACGGCGGCGCCTTTCGTCATGGCCGAAGGTCACCGCCTGCTCAATTGATGGGACAAAGGTGTTGATCAGCCAAAGCTCCCCGTCTTCCACGTTGGCATAGCTCTCAGCGATGTTGCCGCCACCCTGGCGCAAGGATTTGACCTCGGACCCTTCGAGAACGATGCCGCATTCGATGGTGTCTTCGACACCGTAGTCGTAGCGGGCGCGCCGGTTTTCGGCGATCGTCTTGTTGTTGCTCGATGCTTGTTTCGGGCGGTTCATGGCTCGGGGTCCATTTGACGGGTGATGACGGGACAGACGCCCCAACAATATAGGCACCGCTGCCAGAAACGGAAACGGCAGCTTGGGCCCCGACCGGTGTCTCAGTGGTTGTTACCTAAATCAGACCTGCCTGGGACATAGCGGCGTCCATGGCCGCGGCAGTGGTCTCGGTCAGTCCGGTGAGAGGCAGCCGCACGTCCGGCTCGCAATGACCTAGCTTGGCGGCGCCGTATTTCGCGCCCACAAGCCCCGGTTCTGTGAACACCGCTTTGTGCAGAGGCATCAATTTATCCTGAAGGTCCAATGCACGAGAATAATCCCCGGCAAGGCACGCCTCTTGCATCTGGGCACAAAGCCCCGGAGCCACATTCGCAGTGACCGAAATACACCCCACGCCGCCCTGGGCATTGAACCCGTGGGCGGTGGCGTCTTCGCCGGAAAGCTGGATGAAATCGCGCCCGCAGGCGATGCGCTGCCAACTGACCCGCGCCAGATCGCCGGTGGCGTCTTTCACGCCCACGATATTGGGCAGCTGTGCCAGGTGTCCCATTGTGTCGGGCACCATGTCGATCACGCTGCGCGGGGGGATGTTATAAATGATGATGGGGATACCCACCTCGTCGAGCGCGGTAAAATGGGCGATCAACCCGCGCTGAGTCGGCTTATTGTAATAGGGGGTAACCACGAGCGCCCCGTCGGCGCCCACGTCCTTAGCAAAGCGGGTAAAGCGCAGCGCTTCGGCGGTGTTGTTGGACCCCGCGCCGGCGATCACAGGCACGCGGCCTGCGGCGTGGCTGACAACCGTGCGCACCACATGTTCGTGTTCTTCATGGCTCAGCGTCGGGCTTTCGCCGGTGGTGCCCACAGGCACCAAGCCGTGCGTGCCCTCGGACACGTGCCAATCCACCAGCCGTTTGAGGGCGCCGTCGTCCACCTGCCCGTCTTTGAACGGGGTGATCAGCGCGACATAGGACCCTTTGAACATCTGGTGTCTCCTCTGCGGGGTTTTCAGTTACCGCCCGGCCACACCCGGGCGCGGGCGCGCGGACCATAGGGGCGCGGGCTGGACTTGCCAAGGTTGTGACTCCACATCCATGTTATTCACCGTATTCTAGCCGTCGATAAAGCGTCCTCACCCCAGCTAAGACTTTACCCCCATGCCAATCACTCTCCGACCGCTATTCCCCCGGATGACGGCCGCGTTTGCGGCAGGGCTCTTGGCCTTGGCCGCACCGGGCGGCGCTGAAGAACATGACGCTTCGGAGTTCCGCGACGCATCGGCGTCAGCTGTGGCGGCAAACCTGGGCGACGGCGACCTGATGGCGCGGGCCATCGACGCGGCCCGCGGGCGCGACTGGGTCAGCGCCGACACCTACGCCACCTCTATGAAAGACGACGTGGGGCGCACGCTTGTCACCTGGTATCGTCTGCGCGCCGGTGAAGCGGAATGGTCCGAATACCGCGACTTCCTCTCCCGCCACGGGGATTGGCCAGGCCTGAAACGGCTGCGGTTGCGGGGCGAATCATCCATCCCCCGCAGCAACGCCGACGCGGCCCAGGTCCGCGCCTATTTCGCCGAAGAACAACCCCAAACCGGTACCGGTTCCCTGCGGTTGGCCGAGGCGCTCGCCATCCAAGGGCGCACCGCCGACGCCCGGTCAGAGGCGATCCGCGCCTGGACCACTTTGCCCCTGACCGCCGCCGAAGAGGACCGCATCCTGGATAAATTCCGCGGCGCGGTGTCCCGCCACCATGACCGGAGGCTCGACTTCCTGCTCTGGGACGGACACCTGAAAGAGGCGGAGCGGATGCTCCCCCGAGTGCCCCCGGCTACCCAGGCCCTGGCCCGGGCGCGCATCGCACTGCAACGGGCGGCGGCGGGGGTAGACGCACTAATCGAGGCGGTGCCCGAAAGCCTGGCGGACGACCCTGGTCTTGCCTACGACCGCTTCGTTTGGCGGTCAAAGAAAGGCCGCTGGGACCGCGCGCGAGAACTCTTGGTGGAGCGCTCGACTGAGCCCGCGAAGCTCGGGCAGCCCGACAAATGGGCCAACCGTCGCCGCAGCCACGCGCGAGACGCGATGCGCGACGACGAAAACGAACTGGCCTATTGGCTGGCGTCCCAGCACGGTCTGACCGCCGGGTCGAACTATGCTGATCTCGAATGGTTGGCCGGATTTATATCGCTGACTAAGCTCAATGCGCCGGAACAGGCAGTGATCCATTTCCGCAACCATCGAGACGCGGTGGCCACGCCAATCAGCCTGGGACGCGCCGGATATTGGGTGGGCCGAGCCGAAGAAGCCCGCGGTGATTTCGACGCCGCTGTCGACGCGTTTCGCCTGGGCGCACAGCACCAGACCAGCTTTTACGGACAGTTAGCCGCCGAACGCATCGGCGCGGACCCGGACCCGCGGTTGACAGGCGCGGGCACGGGGGCCGACTGGCGCAGCGCGGACTTCGCGCGCCACCCGGTGGTGCGCGCGGGCGTGCTCTTTCACCAGGCGGATGAACAGAACCTTATGCGCTGGTTCTTTTCGCACATGGCTGAAACCCTGTCAGAGTCGGAAACCGCCGGGTTGGCGACGCTGGCTCTTGAACTAGACCGGCCTTTTGTGGCGCTGGGCGTGGCAAAAGAGGCCGCAAAACGCGGCTTCGTGCTGCCTGACAGCTATTTCCCGGTGACCGAGCTGGCCACCTATTCCGCCGACGTTGACCCCGAATTGGCCATGTCCATTGCCCGGCGCGAAAGCGAACTGAACCCCGAAGCGATCAGCCCCGCCGGTGCGCGCGGGCTCATGCAGGTGATGCCCGGTACCGCGCGCCAGGTCGCCGACGAGATCGGGATGGAGTATTCGAAGAACCGGCTCACGACCGACTGGCGCTACAACGCGACCCTGGTCACCGCCTACCTAGGCGGGCTTTTGGAACTCTATGACGGGTCCTATCTCTTGGCATTTGTGGCCTACAACGCCGGTCCGCTTCGGGCGGACCAGTGGATCACCCGTTTCGGCGACCCCCGCGATAGCCTGGTCGATCAAGTGGACTGGATCGAGCACATCCCCTTCCGGGAGACCCGCAACTATGTGATGCGCGTTATGGAAAGCTTGCACGTCTACCGCGCGCGCCTGCGCGGCGTATCCGAACCTATCCGCCTAAGCCAGGACCTATCGCGTGGCTGACCGCGGCATGCGACCCGCGCCCGGTCGCCCCAGGCCCTTTACCCTGCGCAGATGGATTTCAGCGCGGCCCATTCCCGGTCGCTGAGCACCGGCACATAGGGCACGTCGCCCACCCTATCGGCGGCGCGGGCAGCGTCGGCGCGGCTGCCCAGGTCCGGGTGGCTGGCCAAATGGCTCAGAAGCCCCCCGCGTTCCCCGTAGCGGTCCCGCAACTTAATGAAAAAGAGCGCTAAGGGCTGCGAGGGCAGGCCCGCCTGCGCTAACAGATCGTGGGCCACGCGGTCGGCGCCCCGCTCTGCATCTTGGGCATAGGACGCCGCCATCAGCCTTTCGGTAACCACGATGACCGCCGCGCCCCCGGCAAAGTCCCCGAAAAGAAGCCCGAGGATTCCCACCGACCCGGCACTGCGAAGCGTCAGACGCGTGGGGTCGCGGTTGATGACGTGGCCGATTTCATGGCCAAGGACGCCTGCGACCTCTTCGGGGCTGCCGGCGGCCTGCAAGAGCCCATCAAACAGCACCACATGCCCACCGGGCACCGCAAACGCGTTCACCGCTTTGTGGCGAAAAACCTGCACGTCGAGGTCGTAATCCAGCGTCCGATCCCCCAGAAGCCGCGCCGTCATCTTGTCTAGCGCCGCGCGCCCCTCGGCACCATTGCAGGTCAGGCTTTCGCGGCTGCCCCCCAGGGCCCGGCTGATCTGATTGAGGCTGGCCCGCCCAATCGCCACTTCCCTGTCGCGAGGAATGAACGTCGCCAGCGTGTCGGCCATGGCGGGCAGGATCACCAAGAGAATGACCAAAACCGATGCAACCGCGCCCGTGCCCCAAACCGCCAGGCGCCGCCCCATGCCGCGCCCAATACGTCGGGTGTCCAGGTTTGGCGCTTGGGCTCGTAGGGCCGCGGCCATGACAAGGTCGTCAATCAAAAGCCGCTCAGCGCCGTCTTGGCCCAGGCTCAGCACAATGCCCGCGGCGGCCTGGTCGCGGACCTCTCGCAGGTCGGACAGCGGCCAGTGTTGGTCCACGTCATCACCCGCAATGACGAGCCCCTTAACCTCTTCGCGGGCCGCCAGGCTAACGACCACAGCAGCGGACCGCGCATGCACCCCATCGAAGAACCGCGCAGGCGTCATACGGCAGCACCCACATCCAGAGCGTCTGCAAATCCTTCCGCTTCAACAAGTTCATCGCGGGCCCGTTGGGTGATTTCGTCAAGCGCCGCCGCGCCAGATATCTCAACCCCCGACGCATAAAGCTCAAGCATGGGTTGCGACACAAACACCAACCAGAAGACCCCGTAGCTAGCCACCATGACGACATAGGCAACCGCAAAGGCCACAAGCCCCCCGGTCAGGGCCGCCACAGGGTCGTCTTCGGCGCCTAAAATGAGCGCATCAATCAACGCGCCTAAATCACCCAGAATAACCCCCACGACCCCTGTAATGACCGAAAACACCAAACCTGCACAGGCGCTCGATACCAAAAAGCCAATGATCACGACCCAGAACGCCGCGCCTACGTCCACCTCGGCGCTGAAGCGCACGGTGCCGCCTAAGCGTTTTCGCTGGCCCAGAATATTGAAGGCCCCGACCCAAAGCGCAACCAGCCCGTAGAGCATCCAAAAACCACCTACGAGCGCTGCGATTGCTGCTAAAAACCAGCGGCTGTCCAAACCCGCTAGGACCGCTGCGGCCAAAATAGCCAACGCGATAAAATAATGGCGAGCGGCTGGGATAAGATCAGTCCAATGCCCGCCCTGGGAAAACTGTGCCGTTCCATACCACGTCCGATCGACCCGATATTTTTCCAGCCAAAAAAGCTGCCGAGGGTAAAGAAATCCCACGCTCAGCACTGTTAGCAGCCAGTGGACCATCGCACGCCAAACATATCCCCAGACCCCGGGCTCCACGCCAAAACGTACCCCCCGCCACCGGGTGCGCGCCAACAGATAACGCCGCCCCCGGTACTGGGCGTAAAATACAAACGGCACCACAGTCAAAAGTGTCGCCTGAGACAGGCCAAGTTGCCAGATCCAGGCATTTCCGTCCGCATCGGGCGACAGGATAGACAGGCCCAAAAAACTCAGAAGAAGCTGAAACACGCCCAAATAAATCGCCAGAAATGCCACGGCGATGAGAAAGCCTAGTAATTTTTCGAGCCCAGTGCCCATGTATTCGAGCGGGTCGCCGCCGGGGCCGAGGGCCGACCAAAAGTACCGTCGCACCCGGGTGCGCGCCCAAAACCGGTACAAACCCAAGGTGATAAGGGTTAAGAACGCCGTCTGCGCGCCTAACCAAAAGAGCCTGCGCTGCGTGCCCCGGTAGGTGATATCCATGGCCGTTCCCCGTTTTGGACCGCTGCCGATTGGGGCTGCTATCGTGGCGTTAACTTGCCGGTCCGTCGGGCGCTGATCAAATGCGCGCCAGGGTTGTAGTCAAGCGCCCCCCATAGCGTGGCGTCCGGGCCACAGTGGCCCACCGCCCGCCGCCTGCAAGCGCCGTGCCAACCCCGCGTCCAACGGTCAACTTCGGCCCAGAGAGCCTGGAAGAAGCACACCCTTGACCGCGCGCACTGATTTCATTCTGGGGCAAGAGACCGTCGCACCAGGCACCCGCCGTACGGTGCCGCTGCCGGTCAGTCACCTGTCGGACCAAACGCCCGTAGCCATGGCTGTGCATGTGGTGCATGGCACCCGTCCAGGGCCCACGGTGTTTCTATCGGGCGGCATACATGGCAACGAACTCGTCGGCGCCGAGATCATTCGCCGGGTGCTGTGGGCACCGGGTTTGGCGCGTTTGCGGGGCACGCTCTTGGCAGTGCCGGTGGTCAACGCGTTTGGCTTTATCGCTTGCGACCGATACCTGCCCGACCGGCGTGATCTGAACCGGTCCTTCCCAGGCAGCGAAAGCGGATCGCTTGGCGCGCGGCTGGCGCATCTCTTTTTGCACCATATGTAACGCCAGCGGACTTAGGGATCGACTTCCATTCGGCGGCGGTGCATCGCACAAACTACCCCCAAATCCGGGTAGCCCCCGATCAAACCGCACCTTTGGAACTGGCGCAGGTTTTTGGCGCACCAATTATTATGGAAAGCCCCCTGCGCGACGGTTCCCTGCGCGAAGCAGCGCTGGCGCTCGACACAAACGTTCTGCTTTTCGAAGGGGGCCAAGGTTTGCGCTTTGACGAATTCACAGTCCGGGCAGGGGTGGCAGGCATCCTGCGGGTCTTGCGGCACTTGGGAATGGTGAGCGCCCGGGGCGTCGCCAAGGCCCGCGCCTAGCCGCAGTACTGCACATCTTCAAAATGGCTGCGCGCACCGGCGGGCGGGCTTTTACGTATCTTCCGCGACGGGGCGCTGGTGAACGCGAGCGACGTGCTGGCGATTGTATTTGACAGTTTCGGCGCCCAGGAATGGCCTATCGTGGCGCCCTTCGACGGGATCATAGTCGGACGCGCCACGATACCTTTGGTCAATGAAGGCGACGCAACCTTTCATCTGGCCCGGGTGGCAAGCCTTGCCGGTGCGGAAACCGCCCTAGACGGGTTGTCTGAGTAATTGGAAAAGGATCCGATGTTTGACGAGGACGAAATAATCTGATGGGGGACAGCCGCTCCGGCATCAGTCCGGAACGTTGTCGATACCTGATCCGCCCCAGGGGTGACAGCGCGCCAAGCGTCTAATGGCAAGCCAGCCGCCCTTGATCCCACCGTGCCGCGCAAGCGCCTCAAGCGCGTAGGCGGAACATGTCGGTTGAAAGCGACAGCCATGGCCAAACCAAGGGGATCCGACCAATCTGTAAGCGTGCACTGGCAAGGCAAATATACGGGCGAGGAGGGTCACTGGAAGAGGCTAGCATCGACTTCCAACCCAGGCAAACCCTGTTGGCGCCTGGACTCTAGGTGACGTGCACGTCAGGAACGCCACGTCACAACAGCCAGGCACGGCGCTTCTGGCCGGTGGCGCGGCGATTTTGCCCTATCGCCGGTTTGGGGTTTTGCGTAAATGCAAAGCAAGACGAGTCTCGCTCGGACAGGGGTCCGGGCAACAAGCGGAGGAAGCGCAAAATGAAGGTCTTGGTGCCGGTCAAACGCGTGATCGACTACAATGTGAAGGTCCGTGTTAAAGCGGATGGTAGCGGCGTGGATCTCGCCAATGTAAAAATGTCGATGAACCCCTTTGACGAGATCGCCGTGGAAGAGGCGATCCGCTTGAAAGAGGCGGGCAAAGCCGACGAAATCATCGCCGTTTCGATCGGTGTTAAGCAGTCTCAGGAGACCCTACGCACGGCGCTCGCCATGGGAGCCGACCGCGCAATCCTAGTTGTGGCGTCGGACGACGTGCACACGGATATCGAACCACTCGCTGTGGCTAAAATTCTCAAAGGTGTGATTGACGCTGAAGAGCCGGGGCTGGTGCTTTGCGGAAAACAAGCCATCGACAACGACATGAACGCGACTGGTCAAATGCTAGGCGCCCTGACCGGATGGGCCCAGGGGACATTTGCGTCTGAACTGTCTGTAGACGGCGACACGGCCACCGTCACCCGTGAAGTCGACGGCGGCCTGCAAACGATCAAAGTCAAGATGCCCGCCATCGTTACGGTGGACCTGCGTCTGAACGAACCCCGCTATGCGTCGCTGCCCAACATCATGAAGGCCAAGAAAAAACCCTTGGATGAAAAGACCCCAGCAGACTACGGCGTGGACGTCGCTCCGCGCCTGACGGTGGTCAAAACCGAAGAGCCCGCAGCCCGGGCAGCCGGTATCAAGGTCGGCTCCGTCGAGGAGCTGTTGGCAAAACTCAAAGACGAAGCGGGAGTAATCTAATGGCTGTTCTTCTACTGGCCGAAGTGAACGACGGCGAATTGGCAATGGACCTCACCGCGAAAGCGGTCACGGCAGCCAAGGCGCTTGGTGACGTGCATGTCCTAAGCTGTGGCGCCAACTGCGCAAGCGCTGCCGAAACGGCGGCCACCATTAGCGGCGTGTCCAAGGTTTTGTGCGCCGAACATGCGGTCTATGGCCACCGAATGGCCGAAGCCACTGCAGCACTCGTGGTCAGCCTTGCGGGCGACTACGACCACATCGTGGCCCCGGCGACGACAGACGCAAAAAACATCCTGCCCCGCGTGGCGGCCTTATTGGATGTCATGGTGATCTCGGACATTACCGGCGTGGTGGACGCCGATACGTTTGAACGCCCGATCTACGCCGGTAACGCCATCCAAACGGTGAAATCGGCAGACCCCAAAAAAGTCATCTCTGTGCGCACGGCGTCTTTTGAGGCGGCGGCCACCGGCGGGTCTGCATCCGTTGAAAACATCGGCGCCGCGGATGACCCCAGCCTGGCCGAATGGGTCGAAGATAAGGTGGCCGAAAGCGATCGCCCAGAACTGACCAGCGCCAAGGTGGTGGTGTCGGGCGGCCGCGGCGTGGGTTCGGAAGAGCAGTTTGCTGTCATCGAAGCCCTGGCCGACAAGCTGAACGCCGCCGTGGGGGCGTCGCGCGCTGCGGTCGATTCGGGCTATGCCCCGAACGACTGGCAGGTGGGACAAACCGGCAAAGTTGTAGCGCCCGATCTTTACATCGCGTGCGGCATCTCAGGTGCGATCCAGCACCTGGCGGGCATGAAAGACAGCAAAGTCATCGTTGCCATCAACAAAGACGAAGAAGCGCCGATCTTTCAGGTAGCTGACTACGGCCTGGTGGCTGATCTATTCGACGCGGTGCCGGAACTGACCGACAACCTTTGAAAGAAGGCCGCGGTTTTCTAATTTTTGGAGTGGGCGCTGAAGGAGAGAGCGGCGCCCACCCAAGCAAATCGACGAAGGCATCCTAAGTGTACATCGACCCAACCCGGGCCCAATTCGACGTCTTTAAGGCGCTGCCGCGCGATGTGCCGGTCAACATGCTCAACCTTGTGCTCCTCCACGACGAAGTCACCCTTGAAGATGGTCGCACCCTGTCCGGAGCAGAGGCTTACAAAGCCTACGGCGCTAAAAGTGCCGCGGTTTTCAAAAAGGTAGGTGGCGAAATCGTGTGGCGAGGCGAGCCCCAACCCGAACTGATTGGTCCTTCGGAAGAGCACTGGGACATCGCCTTCATCGCCCGCTACCCGACCGTCGGCGCGTTTTGGCAAATGATAACCGACCCAGCCTATGCAGAAGCTCTTCCGCTTCGGCAAGCGGCAGTGGCCGACAGCCGACTAATCCCCATGACGGACACGGAAAGCGGTAACACTTTCGCGTGACCTTGCCGGGCGTGCGGGGTGGGTTACACTCCCGCGAAGCGCAGCGGCAAGGAGCAACACATGACCATATCCAGCGTCAGCGTGATCGGTGCCGGGCAAATGGGAAACGGCATTGCCCATGTGTTTGCCTTGGCGAACTATCAGGTTCGGCTGTTTGATATTTCAACCGACGCCATGGCGGCGGCACGGGAAAAGATCACGCGAAATTTGAACCGGTCGATTGCGCGCGGGATAATCACCGAAACCGACCGGGATCGTGCGCTTGGCAACCTGACAAACGCCCGCAGTCTGGCTGAAACTGGCGACGTGGACCTAGTGATCGAAGCCGCGACCGAACGGGAGCCCGTCAAAGTTGCCATCTTTGAGGACCTGCTCCCGCACCTGCGCGACCATACGATCCTGACATCCAACACCAGTTCGATCTCGATCACTCGGCTGGCCAGCCGTACCGACCGGCCCGGGCGCTTCATGGGGCTTCACTTCATGAACCCGGTGCCGATTATGCAGTTGGTGGAACTGATCCGAGGCATCGCCACTGACGAAGACACGTTTCGCGCTGTGGCCCAAGTGGTCGACCAGATAGGCAAGACCGCCTCCACCGCAGAGGATTTCCCAGCCTTTATCGTGAACCGGATTTTAATGCCGATGATTAACGAGGCGATCTACACCCTTTACGAAGGGGTGGGGAATGTTCGCTCGATTGACACGTCGCTTAAGCTCGGGGCGAACCATCCTATGGGACCGCTTGAGCTGGCCGATTTCATCGGGCTAGACACCTGCCTGGCCATCATGAACGTGCTGCATGATGGGCTGGCGGACACCAAATACCGACCCTGTCCGCTGCTGACAAAATATGTGGAAGCGGGCTGGCTTGGCCGCAAGGCCGGGCGCGGGTTCTACGATTACCGGGGCGACGTACCCGAACCCACCCGCTAAGGAGCCCCCATGACCGACGCAAACGCCCCCGTCCCCGCTGACGCCGACCGGCACTCCGCCAAAATGGCCAAGAAAAAGGCCGCACGCGATAAGATCATGGCCACCAAGACCGAAGAGAAGGGTCTCATCATTGTCAACACCGGCAAAGGCAAAGGCAAATCCAGCGCCGCCTTTGGCATGATCTTTCGCTGTATCGCCCACAGTATGCCCTGCGCAGTTGTTCAATTTATCAAAGGCGGGATGAGCACGGGCGAAAGAGACCTCATACTGAGCCAGTTTTCGGACGTGTGTGCGTTTCATACGATGGGCGAAGGCTTCACCTGGGAAACCCAGGATAAGACCCGCGACACCGAAATGGCACGCGCCGCCTGGGAAAAGGCAAAGGAGCTGATCCGCGATCCGGCGAACCGGATGGTGCTGCTAGACGAAATCAACATCGCGCTTCGCTACGACTATCTGGACTTGGATGAGGTGGTCGCGTTTATAGAGGCCGAGAAACCACCGATGACTCACGTGGTTCTGACTGGGCGCAACGCTAAGGAAGCACTCATTGAGGCGGCGGACTTGGTCACCGAGATGGAGCTTGTAAAGCACCCTTTCCGGTCCGGCATTAAAGCGCAGCAGGGCGTCGAATTCTAATACGCTGCGCCCATTGCGGGGATGGATTTTTGAGTATTTGGGCAAAGAAGAAGGGCGGATTTCAGGACTTATCCCGCGGGGACGGTCCCTGAGCGCCCTGGCGGTCTATGTGTCGTGCGGGAGGACGCCAGGGGCAAAGCGCATGCGCATCGGTTTCGAGCGGCCAGGGGAGCCACAGACGGTGTTGCCTTGCGCCCCGTGCCGCCTAAGGGTGTTGGTGCGGCTGACATCACGAACCCGGACCCAGAGCCCAGGTTTACCGGTTGGCGCCGGGGATCCAAAGCACGTCGTTTTTGCCGTCGTCGTTGGCGATGCGCCCGGCCACGAAAAACCAGTCCGATAAGCGGTTTAGGTATTTCACCGCAGCCGGGTTGACGCTCTCTTGCGCGCCAAGCTCTACCGCCAGGCGCTCTGCTCGGCGGGCGACGGTGCGGCACAGGTGCATCTGCGCCGCCAGGGCCGAGCCACCGGGCAGGATAAAGCTGCGCAGGGGTTCAAGCTTAGCGTTCATGGCGTCAATTTCGCTTTCCAGGCGGTCCACCTGGCCTTGGGTCATGCGCAGGGGCGGATAGTCCGCTTCGCTGTCCTTTTCCATGTCCGGCCGACACATATCGGCACCCAGGTCAAAAAGATCGTTCTGGATGCGGGCTAGGGCTATGTCCACGTCACCGGCGCTGTGTTGGCGCGCCAGGCCCACGGTCGCGTTACATTCGTCTACCGTGCCGTAGGCGGTCACCCGGGCCGAATACTTGGCCACGCGCGACCCGTTGCCCAGGGCGGTGTCTCCGGCGTCGCCGGTACGGGTGTATATTTTGCTCAGTACGACCATGGATCAGCCTCCGGAATTTCTGACGGCCACAAAGATCAGGATCAACGCCACGGCGACCGCCTGTAAGATGATACGCCAGCGCATCAGCTTGTTGGCGTATTTGCGGTTGAACTCTCCGCCGGCGGTAAAGCCGCCAAGGCCGATCATCAGAACGATGAAAACAGCCAGAATGGCAAACACCACAATGTAGTAGAGGATGCCCATGGAGCGCCCTTTCGCGTCTGTCCCTTTTGTGAAAGGGCCACATAACGCAGGCGACGCCGATGGAAAGGCCCAGCACCCCGTAGGCGTTTATTCGATGCGCCCGAAGATTGCGTCTTGCGCGGCCACAGGCAAAACGCGCTTTGCGATGGCCGCAATCCAGGTGGGGCGGGTGACAAAGTAGCGGCTTTGGGGCGTGGGCGCCTCAATCGCGTGGATGAGCTTTTCGGTAACTGCTTCGGGGCCGAGTTCAAACGGGTCAGGTTTGGTGGCCTCAGCGGATTTGCGCAGCGCCGCCAAGAGCCGATCCTCGTAATAGCTGCGCAACAGGCTTTTTTCCCAGTCCACCCATTTTTCGAACTGCTTGACGGCGTTGCGGCGGAATTCAGTGCGGATGGGGCCGGGTTCGATCAACACCACGTGGATGCCCGTGCCTCGCATTTCTAGGCGCAGGGTGTCGCTATATCCTTCAAGCGCAAACTTCGTGGCATTGTAGCTGCCGCGGTGGCGCATGGCCTGAAAGCCCAGCACCGAAGAACACTGCACGATACGCCCGGCACCCTGGGCGCGGAAGACCGGGATCAGCGCCCGGGTTAGCGTGTGCCAACCCAGGAAGTTCGCTTCAAAATTTGCGCGCAGGGCGGCCGTGGGGATGTCCTCCAGCGGGCCAACCACGGCGTAGGCGCCATTGTTAAAGACCGCGTCCAACCGCCCATCAGTAATCGATAAGGTATCAGTGACAGCCTGGATGATGCTGGCGTCGTCTTCATAATCCAGGCGCAGAGCGGTCAGGCCTTCGCCCTTAAGACGCGCCACATCGTCATCGGCCCGGCATGTGGCGATGACCTGCCAGCCCCGAGTGTGGAGCGTGCGAGCAGCATCAAGCCCAATACCAGACGAACACCCGGTGATAAGGATCGAACGGGTTGTCATAAATGTCCCCTTTGGCTGATTGGCCAGGTTTAATTTTCAGCAATAAAGTCGCCGTGCATCCAAACCTCTTGGCCGGACGATAACACGATGACCTTTTGCCAGATGCCCTGGCTTTCGCCCAGCGACACAAGTGCTTCCCCGCGTTCTAGACGAGCAAGCACATCAAAGCTGGTGTCGGGACCTGCGCGGGCGTTCACACGCGTGCCGGTGACCACATAAAAGCGCGTTGTGGTGTCAGAGTTAGCGTCGGCGATGCTATCTGCGTTTGGGTCCACTGGGGGCTGGGGCGCTTCTTGGGTGATGGTTTCAGACTGAATCGTAGCGATAATTAGGTCGTTCGGGTCTGTGACTTCGGCCTCGGTCAGAGGCGCAATCTCGGGGACCTGCGGTATTTCAGGCGCGGTCCGGTTAGAGGTTTGTGTGGTGCTGAGGGTCGCGGTCGGCGCGCTTTCTGGTGTCGCTGGCGCCTGTTCGGTCGGGTTCGCGGCGGGCTTCGGCGCAACTCTTGACACTTCGCTTACGGTTTCGGCGCCTAACCTGGCAGGCTCTGAGGCGGGTGTTTTTTCCTGCGCGGTCACCGTCGGCTCTTCCACGGCAGTCTCGGCCGAGGTGTCCCGGGCAACCGGTTCGGCCACTTGGGTGGCAGTTGGTATGACCGGCTTCGGGGTGGGCTGAGACACGTCCTGTGGTGCGGCCACGATTTCAGGTGCTAGTGCGGTCTCCGGTGCGGTTCGCTGCGCCGGTGGCGCCACGGCAGTTTCGGTGTCTGTAGGGCGCACAACTGGGTCCGGGGTATCCGTGTAGTTGAGGTAGTAGTACCCCCCCAACATCCCCAACAGCATCACGTTGAATACCCGTGTCCAGGCTGTAGCCGCTGCCATACTATTCCCCTTGCGCTGGGTCGCGATTTTATCTGCTCCTGCGGCGTTTGGGAACGCGCCTTTTAGCGTGCCGCTGGCATGCATCCGAGCAAACGCCCTGGACGGGCCCAGCCGGGGCGGGCTATCACAGCATATATGGCTGATTTCGATGACGACCCCAAGACTGAGGGGGGTTTGACCACGGTTGAGACCCTGCGGCGCGCTATTGGCGACCGTTATCTGACCTATGCGCTGTCGACGATCATGCACCGGGCGCTGCCGGACGCCCGTGACGGAATCAAACCTGTACATCGGCGAATCCTCTACGCCATGCGCGAACTGCGCCTGGGCCCAGACAGCCGTTTCCGGAAATCTTCGAAGATTTCAGGCGACGTTATGGGCAACTATCACCCCCACGGGGACGGGGCGATTTATGACGCCATGGCCCGGCTCGCCCAGGATTTTGCCGTGCGCTATCCCCTGGTGGATGGCCAGGGCAATTTCGGCAATATCGACGGCGATAACCCTGCCGCTAGCCGCTACACCGAAGCGCGTCTCACTGCGGCAGCCGAAGCGCTTATGGAAGGGCTCTCCGAGGACGCGGTCGATTTTCGCGAAAACTACGACGGCACGCTCACGGAACCGGTGGTGCTGCCCGCGGCGTTTCCGAACCTTTTGGCCAACGGTGCTGCAGGGATTGCCGTGGGCATGGCCACTAATATACCGCCGCACAACATCGACGAGCTTTGCCAGGCGGCGATCCATCTGATCCGCACCCCCGGCGCCCGGGACGACACGCTGATGGGATTTATCCCGGGACCGGACTTTCCCACCGGCGGGGTGTTGGTGGACCCGCCCGAGGCGATCGCCCAGGCCTACCGCACCGGGCGCGGGGCGTTCCGCCTGCGGGCGTCCTGGATAAAAGAGGACCTGGGCCGCGGCCAGTGGCAGATCGTGGTCACCGAAATCCCCTACCAGGTGCAAAAATCGAAGCTGATCGAAAAGATCGCTGATCTGATCAACGCCAAGAAAATCCCTATCCTGGCGGATGTGCGCGACGAAAGCGCCGATGATATCCGCCTGATCCTGGAGCCGCGGGCTAAGACCGTGGACCCGGACGTTCTGATGTCGACGCTTTTTCGGCTGTCGGACTTGGAGGTGCGTTTTAGTTTGAACATGAACGTGCTGATCGACGGACGCACGCCCAAGGTGTCGACCCTCAAAGAGGTGCTGCGTGCGTTTCTGGATCACCGCCGCGAGGTGCTTTTGCGCCGCTCGCGGCACCGGCTGGGCAAGATTGACCGGCGGCTCGAGGTGCTCGACGGCTATATCGTTGCGTTTTTGAACCTCGACCGGGTGATCGACATCATCCGCTACGACGCTGACCCGAAGGCTGCGCTTATGGCGGAGCGGTGGGACCGGGACCACGCGAAGGCCACCTCGGAAGACGACTACCGAGCACCGGAGCCCGGACCCGGGGAACTTACTGAGCCCCAAGTGGAAGCAATCCTCAACATGCGGCTGAGATCGCTGCGCAAGCTCGAAGAAGCGGAGCTACGCCGCGAACGGGACGCGCTAGCCCTCGAACGCACGGGCCTGACAGAACTGTTAGGCGACGAAGCGCTACAATGGGGACGCATCACTGAAGAGCTGCGCCAAGTGCGCAAAGATTTTGGTGCAGGCAGCCCCGGCGGCGCCCGTCGAACCCGGGTAGAGGTGGCCGAAGAGGTCGATGAAGTGCCGCTTGAGGCGATGATCGAGCGGGAGCCGATCACTGTGGTCTGCTCGGCCATGGGGTGGATCAGGGCCATGAAAGGCCACATCCCGCTCGATCAGGAGCTGAAGTTCAAGGATGGCGACGGGCCGCGATTCATTTTCCACGCGGAGACGACCGATAAGCTCTTGCTGCTCGGGTCAGGCGGGCGGTTCTTTACGCTTTCCTGCACGGGTCTGCCCGGCGGGCGTGGCATGGGGGAGCCGGTGCGCCTGATCGTGGACCTGCCCAACGAGCAGGATATGGTGGCGCTGTTTATCCATCGGCCCGGGCGGCGGCTTTTGGTGGCGTCCACCGCAGGCGACGGGTTTTTAGTGCCCGAAGACGAGGTGATCGCCCAGACCCGCAGCGGCAAACAGGTGCTGAACCTACGAGCCCCTGACCGCGCTTTGGTCTGCCGCCCGGTCGCGCCGGGCGACGATGCGGTGGCCGTGGTGGGCGAAAACCGCAAGGTGCTGGTTTTCGGGCTCGATGAGTTGCCGGAGATGGGCCGCGGCAAGGGC
>JBCCMR010000019.1:0-17100 GCA_039026255.1 Pseudomonadota bacterium | reverse complement strand
GGCGGGCCGGGATCGGGTGCGGGGTCACCGGGCGGCAGCATCATCGGGCCGTAGATGACGGACATAAGCCAAGTCCAAACCGCGTTAACCGCGCCCCGGTGGGTTAGGACCACACCCTTGGGCGTGCCGGTGGAGCCCGATGAATACATGACCGCAAAGTCATCGTCCGGCGCGATGACGTTCTCGGGCCAGGTGTCTGTAGGCTGTAAAAAGCTATCCCATGCGTCGGTTGTGACCACAGGCGCGCCGATCGGGGCCAGGCGCGCGGCTCGTTTGGGATCAGCCAGGGTCAGCACCGCGCCCGAGTCGCCAAGGGCAAATTCCATCTCTGTGGTAGTCCACCACCCATTCAAAAACGTGGCCACAGCGCCAAGCGATACAATCCCCATAAATCCAATGAGCATTTCAGGTCGATTGGCCATCGCCAACCCCACCCGGTCGCCGGGTCTAATCCCCCGCGCCGCCAGGCCCGCCGCACAGGCGCGCACGTCAGCCAGAAACGCGTCATAGGTCCAGGTTTGTTCACCCATGGTCAGGTAGGGCGCCGCCCCGTCGCCGTGGGCGGGCCGCGCTGCAACCAGGTAATGGCGTAGGTTTGCAGGGGCCACGGCAAATACAGGCAAATCAATGCCGTGCACCGTTGCCCGGGTCACCGCGAAACGCGGGTCCTCGGCCACGACGCGTGCCGCCGCCTTGGCAAGCGTTAGCCCGCGGGGCGGTGTGTTTTGGTTAACGATGCCTCCCATTCACGCTTAGGATGCAGTCGCAAGGATTGCTTGGCAAGCGCTTAGCCCGCCGCCGTTCCGCAGCGTCACAGAGGCGCCCGTAGGCCCGGGCCCATTGCTGACGCCGCACGCCGGCGCATGGTCAGGCGGATTTTTCCGCCAGCCACATGCGCATGTGCCGGGCCACCCAGTCGGGTTCTTGATGGATAATCCAGTGGTCTGCTTGGGCGTGTTCTTTGACGGTCAGGTCGTCGCAAAAGGCGTCGAGCCCCGCCCGGGCCTCGGGCAAAAGCGCCTTGTCCTGCATGCCCCAAAGGAGAAGATGCGCCATCGACACCCGCAGGGCCGCTGGGTTCCAGGGCGGCAGGTCCGCGTCGTCAAGCGGCGCCCCCGGCTTGGCCACCTGCAGCGGCGTGGCGCGGTACCAGTTTACCATGGCGCCCACGCCCGCCGCGTCGCGCCATGCGCGGGCGTAGGCGGCGCGGGTCGCTGGCGACAGCCAGTCAGTGTTCATATGCCGCTCAAAAAAGCCAAACATGCGGGCAAAGCCGTCCTTGGCCAGGGCCTCTTCGCTGCCTGGCGCGCGTAGCCAGTCTATGTAGCTGCTAGCCTGGGCCTGCGCGCCGCCCGCCGCAAGGGCCCGTTGAAAGGTTGCTGGGTGGGCGCCGTTGGCAATGATCAGTTGCGACACCCGCTCGGGTGCGCGCATGGCTACGGCGTAGGCCACAGACGCGCCCCAATCGTGGCCTGCCACAGTCGCGCGCCCACCGCAGAACGTGTCGATCATGGCGATAGCGTCGGCGGCCAGGTGTTTGACCGCGTAGTCGGCCACCGCCCCACCCCGCCAGGACAGACCATAGCCGCGCTGGTCAGGCATCAGGCACCGGTAGCTGTCGGAAAGCCGTTCCGCCACGGGCGCCCAAGCGGCCCGATACTCCGGGAAGCCATGCAAAAACAGGATCGGCGGGGCATCCGCGTGGCCCCGGGCATCCAGGTGAAGTGTTTTGTCGTCGCGGGTCAGCGTCAGCGTGTCCATAGGCCCCAAAATACCTTTTCCAAGCGCTCGGCCCAGCCTCTGGATTGATGACCGCACGTCATAAGCCGCGGTCCGCTAGGATTAGAGGTCAATTATCGCGTCATCGGCGGGTGGTTTTTCGGTAGGAATGTCTTCGGCGCGCTTGCGGCGGATAATGATATCGCCATTTTCCAATACTTCGGGGGCGTGATAGGCGCTCATATCTCCGATTTTGGAGGCCAGATCGTCAAAAAGTGGTCCCAGCTCTTCGAGCCGTGGGCCAATTTCGTCGGCCCAATCCTCCATTAGGTTCCGCGCTTCGCCGCCCAACTCCTCCAGCTTTTTGAAGAGGTCGGCAAAACGGTCTGGTGCACTGTCGTCCTGAGCAGAAGCAGGCATTGCAAGAAGAAATACCAAGATCGGGGCTATGACGTATCTCATAACGATGACATAGGATGCTGGCTCCGAAATTTCACGGGTTCGGCACCTAAATCCCCAAATCCAGCGTCACCGGAAAGTGGTCTGAGGCAGTCAAAAGCGCCTGAGACAAGCCGCTGTCGCGGAAACAGCTGGGCGTGTCGAAGGGGTGCCAGATGCGCCAAGCTGGCCGCGCGCGCGCCATGAGTTTCGGGCTTATCATAATATAATCCAAAAGTGCATTCAGGTATGTGCCTGATTTGTGGTTGTAAAACCGCGCTGTAGTAGGGGCGGCGTGTCGCGGTAAAAGCGCGCGCGCCGCGTGCGGATCATAAAGCTGCGCCGCAGGCGGGAGCGTCGCGCCAAGCACGATCTCAATCCCTGACTGGCCAAAAAGCCGTTCATATTCGTCCAGGCCGGGGCCATCGTTTAGGTCGCCCATCACAATCAGGTCTTCGCCCCGGGCAATGTGATCATCGATGCGTCCGCGCAGCCAAATGCACTGGGCCAATTGCTTGCGGCGATTTGCAATGGAAAGGCGTACCGCTTCGGATTCGGTGCGGGCGCCGTGCGGGGCCTTCGACTTTGCATGCACCCCTATCAGCCGCAGCGGGTCGCTGTCGCGCGGAAACGCCGCCAATTCCAGGGGTGGCTTAGAAAAGGTAATAGGGTCCGGCTGCGCATCCGTATCGAGATCCAGCGCAAATTTCGACTGAAAACCCGGTGCTGTGGTGGACGCCTGGGGGTCATGGCTGACCTCGATTACGTCAGGATCGTAAAGCAACGCGATCTCTTGCTGGGTGTCGTTGGGAAAGCCGATTACGGCGGCCCGAGACCGCAACGAAAACCGTGCTGCAAAAGCCTGCAGAGCGCGAACTGTCGATTGGTGCTGGCCGTGGTTGGGCGCCTCGATCACCATAACCGCGTCGGCGTTGAGCGCCTGGAACACATGGCCAAGTGCCGCAACCTGTTGGGCCCGCGTCACGTCATGGCGCCCGGACCAAGCGTCATCTTCTAAAAGAGTGTCCTCATCGTCAAAAAGCGACGCGAACCATTCGACATTATAGGTGGCAAAACGCATTAGCGGCCGTGGGTCTCCGATATGGTTTCCCACGCCTGGTTAAGCGCGACCATCCGCCGGGTCGCCAGCGAGACCGCCTCCTCGGGCAGGCCCTTGGCGATCAGCCGATCCGGGTGGTTTTCTCGGATCATATCGCGCCAGACCTTGCGGATTTCATCAAGTGCCATGTCAGCTGACACCCCGAGCACATCATAGGCATCGGGTGTGGCATCGGGAACAAAACGGTTTTTGATGCCGCGGAAAATCTGATCCGGTAGGCCAAAGATCTGCGCGACCCGGTGCACATAGTCATTTTCCTTCGGGTGGTATTCGCCGTCCGCAACGGCAATGTGAAAGAGCCCTTCGATCAGGTTGCGTAGGACCACGTCGTCTGCCCCAAACATGCGCGCGATCGTGTTGGCGTATACCTCAAAACCCGCTGCATCTTGTCGGGCCAGGTTAAACACCCGCGCCGCCTGCGCTTCGTCACGTTTTGGGATGTGGAAAACCTCGCGGAAGGCAGTGACCTCGTCGCGCGTGACGCGGCCATCGGCCTTAGCCATCTTCGCGCCGAGTCCGATCACCGCGATGGTGAACGCGACCGATTTCTCGGGCGGGGTGCGCAGGGTCTCGAACACCTGCGCCAGGCTTTCGCCCTTGGCAAGCGCGGCGATGGCGTCGGCGATACGGGTCCAGATTGACATGGCGCAGCCCCTGCTGTTCGCCGCGTAGCCTAGTCTAATTTGGGGTAGGTTGCCAGCGGTGCTCGGGCCCTGAGGGTAGCGGTCAGGGCTTTGCATCGGGTCGTTAACCTGTTAGTGATATCCCCATGAAATACGCCACCATTATTGCTGAGAAGGGCGAAGAGCTTTATGGTATCGTCGGCGAAGACGGCGCCTTCATAGCGCTTTCGCCGGATTTTCCCCACTGGCCCACCTTGCGGGAGGTTTTAGCGGCCAGTGGCCTGCCGGCCCTGGCGGAGGCCGCCACCGGGCGCCAAAGCACCCACGCGGCCGGGAGCTTTACCTACGGGCTGCCGGTCCCGCGGCCCGAAAAGATCATCTGCGTTGGGGTGAATTTTCCCGACCGAAATGCGGAATATAAGGATGGCAGCGACGCGCCCAAGCATATGTCGCTCTTCCCCCGGTATGCCCGGTCTTTTGTGGGCCATGGGGTGCCGCTGACCCGGCCTTGGGCGTCCGAGCAGTTGGATTATGAGGGCGAAATGGTCCTCGTGATCGGCCGCGGCGGGCGCCACATCCCGCGGGGAGAGGCGCTCAGTCACGTGGCCGCGATCACGATTGCCAATGAAGGCACCCTGCGCGACTGGGTTCGGCACGCCAAATTCAACGTTACTCAGGGCAAGAACTTTGACGGGTCAGGTGCCATCGGCCCCTGGATGGTGCCGGTCACCGACCCCGCCCAGATGACAGACGCCCGGATCGAGACCCGGGTGAACGGCGAATTGCGCCAGGAAGACAGCACCCGTCGTATGATTTTCGACCACGCCGCCGAGATCGCCTACATATCTACATTCACGACCCTGGTGGCGGGTGACATGATCGTGTCGGGCACGCCCACGGGCGCGGGAGCACGCCTGGATCCGCCCCAGTTTCTGAAGCCTGGCGACGAGGTCGAGGTCTGGGTAGAAGGAATCGGCACGCTCAGAAACGGCGTGGTGGACGAATGAACCCGGCAGAGTTGGGCGCAGAGCTTGCCGCGGCAGAACGGGATGGGTGCCAGATTGGCATTCTGAGCCAATCATACCCGGATCTCGATATGGACGGGGCCTACGCCATCCAAGACGCGGTTGTGGCCGCGAAAGAGGCCTACGGCGCCCGCCGCACGGGCTGGAAGATTGGATTGACCAGCCGCGCCATGCAAGAGGCGCTAGGCATCACAACCCCTGATTCGGGTGTGCTGTTTGACGATATGCACTTTGAAAGCGGGGCTCTGGTGCCCCGAGGGCGGTTTATTGCCCCGCGGATTGAGGCCGAGATCGCTTTTGTCCTGGGCGCCGATATTACCGGCCCGGTGGACCGGGCAGGCGTTCTGGCGTCGACGGCCTACGTGGCGCCATCGCTTGAAATACTGGACACACGCATCTTGCGCCAAGACCCGGCCACGGGTGCCACGCGCAAGGTGTTTGACACCATCGCCGACAATGCCGCGAATGCAGGCATTGTTCTGGGGCCCGCGCGCCACGACCCGGGGACGTTTGACCTGAGCCGGGTGGGCGCTGCGCTAAGCCGCGACGGCGTGGTAGAAGAAACCGGTCTCGGCGCAGGGGTCCTAGGCGACCCGGTCCTGGGGCTTGTTTGGCTTGCCGAACGGCTCAGCGCCTATGGCCAGGTGATGCGCGCGGGGGAGGTGATCCTGTCGGGCAGCTTTATCCGCCCAGTGGAGGCCCCGCCGGGCAGCCGCTTTGACGCCGATTTCGGCGATTTCGGCCGCATTGCTGTTGATTTCGCTGCCTAGGGTCCGCCCCAGGCGGCGCACCGCCCTGAAATCGGCCATTGGGTGCCTAATTGTCACGGACGCCCCTTACGCTGCAGTTCTGCTTCGCGTTAAGCTTGGCTATTGGCAGGCAGTTGTAGAGGCGGTCTATGGGACGCGTTTTTTTGAGTCTTCTCATCGGGGTGCTGGTCGCCTGCGGGAGTGGCGGACCCGCCCCCACGCCAGTGACCACGGTGCTTTCGCCGGCGCCGAGCTTTGTGGGGGGCAACCCGCGGTATGCCGACAGTGACCCTGTCGACTGGACCGGGCCAAAGCCGTGGAACTATGCTGTACACGGGGTGGATGTGGCGCGGTATCAGGCTGGCCTTGATTGGCAAAAGCTGCGCAAAAACGGCATCCGTTTCGCCTTTATCAAGGCCACTGAGGGGGGCGACCATCTTGACCCGGAATTCAAAACCCATCTGGCGCGGGCGCGAGCCGCGGGCGTGCCCGCGGGGGCCTACCATTTCTACTACTGGTGCCGCCCGGCCAGCGATCAAGCGGCCTGGTTTCGCCGCAACGTGCCCAAGGCGGGGATGTTGCCGCCGGTCCTTGATGTGGAGTGGAACCATCTGAGCCCCACCTGCCGCACCCGCCCCCCGGCGGACATCGTGCGCGCGGAGATGCGCACCTGGCTGACCCAGGTCACCGCGTCCCATGGCAAGCGACCGATTATCTACACGACGCCCGATTTCTATAAACGCAACGAGCTTTGGCGCATCAAGGGGTACGACTTTTGGCTGCGCGCCGTGGCTCGGCCCCTGGCCGAGGTTTACCCGGGCCAGCGCTGGCTGTTTTGGCAATACACCGGCACCGGGCGGGTGCCAGGGGCGCCGGGGGACATTGATTTGAACGTTTTCAACGGGTCGCGAGCGGCCTTTGACGCGTGGCTAGCCAGCGCTGGCGGTTAGCGGGCGATCGGCGCGCGCCAACCTGCTGCGCGGGCCTCGGCTTCAGAGCAAAACCACCTCTCGCCGCGGGCGGGATTGATGCGTGTGCGTTCGTAGCTGGCAGACCAAGGGGCGTGGTAGATACGCTCACCGCCTCTGCCGATGTTGGCTTTGATGGGGCAGCCTTCAGGCGCGGCTTGGGGCACCCAGTTGGCGGCCGCCTGCCAGTCGCTACGCCGGTAGTCCCAAGCGGGTTTGGCCGTACCGCCCCAAATTCCTAAGCGCTTGCGCCGCGCTTGCGCCTCTTGAGTTACATAGGTGCGGGAGTAACGCACAAAGGCCCACGCCCAGCCGCGTTCGACCATGGCAGCCGCTACGTCGCGCCCTCCTGCGGTGCAATGGCCAATCCAGCGGTTGCCATCGGGCTCAATCTTGCGGCAGGTCACCCGCTGACCGTTCAAAAGACGCTCGAGCGCGGCGGTGGCCTGCATCCCACAGCGCCAGTCCCGCCCGCGAGCATCTTGGCAAACCTGCGCGCTTTCGGGCGCGTCAATCCCGCTTATCCGATAGCGCGTGCCACCTACGTCAACGGTATCGCCATCGATAACCCGTACTGGCGCGTCGGCCTTGGCGGTTGGGACAAGCGCCGCCAAAGCCAGGGCACCAGCGATGATTAGTGTGCGTATGATCTGCGCGCCTATTTTTGCTCCGAACGCTTATAGGCAGAAAGTTCCGAGAAAATTAACCCTTTGTTAACACTTTCGGTTAACCCGCGAAGCGTCGCGCGGGTCTTTCCCTTGCACGAAGCTTCGGCTAAACGGCGCCCGTTCCCCCGAGGAGAGACGCGATGACCGTCACCCGTTTTGCCCCGTCCCCGACCGGGTTTTTGCATGTCGGAAACCTGCGGACGGCGCTGTTTAATTATCTGATCGCGCGCAAGGCCGGGGGGCGCTTTGTGCTGCGGCTTGACGACACTGATCCCGAGCGGTCGCAGGAGCGATACGCGGATGCAATCCGCGAAGACCTGGAGTGGTTGGGCATCACCTGGGACCGGGAGGAACGCCAGTCGACCCGGCTCGACCGCTACCACGCCGCGGCCGATGATCTGCGCGCCAAGGGCCGCTTCTACGAGGCGTTCGAGACGCCCACGGAGCTGGATCTCAAACGCAAGAAACAGCTGAATATGGGCCGCCCGCCGGTCTACGATCGCGCCGCGCTCGATCTGTCAGACGACGCCCGCGATGCCTTGCGCGCGGAGCGGGGACCCGGCGCCTGGCGTTTCAAGTTAGAGCACGCGCGCATCGCCTGGACCGACGGTATTCTGGGCGACATTTCCATTGATGCAGCAAGCGTCAGCGACCCTGTGCTGATCCGTGCTGACGGGCAGTTTCTTTATACCTTGGCTTCGGTATGCGACGACATCGACTTCGGTATCACCCATGTGGTGCGCGGGTCCGATCACGTCACAAACACCGCAACTCAGATCCAGATCATGAGCGCGCTAGACGGCAAAACGCCTGCATTTGCCCACCATTCGCTTTTGACCGGACCCCAGGGTGAAGCGCTTTCAAAGCGACTTGGTACCCTGGCGTTACGAGATATACGCAGCGCAGGGATTGAGCCTGAGGCCGTTTTGAGCCTTTTAGCGCGTCTTGGCTCCTCTGATCCAGTGGAGCTGCGCCATTCCCTTGATGACCTGGTCGCCGGTTTTGATTTGGGGAAGTTTGGCTCTGCGCCTACCAAATTTGATGTCGAAGACCTGCGGCCGCTTTCGGCCAGGGCGTTGGCTGCACTGTCTGTTCCGGCTGTGGCCAGCGATCTGGCCGCTGCCGGGGTGCCAGATCATTTGGCATCCGACTTTTGGACCGCGGTGCGCGACAATCTGAGCACGCGCGCCGACTTGGCCGACTGGTGGGCGCTTTGTCGCGATGGTGCCGCGCCGGTGGTCGCGCCCGAGGATGTAGAATTTGTGGCCAAGGCCCGCGCTCACCTGCCGCCGCGCCCCTGGGACGCCAGCGCGTGGTCCAGTTGGACCGCAGCCGTGAAAGAGGCGACCGGTCGAAAAGGGCGAGGGCTTTTTATGCCGCTGCGACTTGCGCTTACCGGGAGGCAGAGGGGACCTGACATGGCCACTTTTATGCCGCTTCTTCAGCGGACCGGGTTTGAAGACAGCTGAGAAGACAGGATTTTTCTGTTAAAAAGGCCCGGGTGTGTCAGAGAGGGTTTCAAAAAAAACGGCGCGCCTCTACCAGTATTTTGCCCGGGCGCATCGCTGACTGGCGCCCGGGGGGTCGGGGGAATAGTGCCCAGACGCGGCACCCCGTTGATTGATGCCTCTTGTGGGAAGCCTTTCCGCAAGGGTGTACGGTGAGGCTGCAATGGGTCGGTGACGAAGTCGCAGGCAACCGCCGCCAAGCGATAGCGATAAGCGCCTTGCTGAAACCCCATCCTAATCCGGCCGTTTGCTTGGGGCGTGTTCCCGGTACAGGCAGACTTAGGCGGCACCGTTTGGGGACATGCTGCGCCTCAGGCTTTATGCAGCCGCGATACGGCACCGCGACCTGTGGTCCACCTTACCCTGGGCGGCACCGAGCAACCAGCGCGCAAGCGCGGCCCAGCCAAACGGAGCGTGATAAACCAAATTCGCTTTACCCCGAGCGCGGCGAATTGCGCCGTCGTGGCATTACCGGAAAGCGGTTCGAATCGCAGAGCGGGGCTTGAGCTTGGACTGAACGTCATTCGAAGCTTGTTCAGTCTGGGTCCTGCCAGCCACGGGCAGAGACGCCCGTCGGGTAAGCGCGCGCCGGGCGCCGGGCTGCTTACAGTGTTGGTCGCGCGACCTTGTGTGCGGACCTAGACCGCTGGTGATTTTTCTAAAAGCGACGCGTTTGCGTTTTCTGCGGGGTTCGCTGACCTCAATCGCGGCGCCCAGTCAGGGGGCAACTTTCCGCACGGGCTTGCCTGGCGGGGCTTTCGGTTGCAGCAAAACCGCTGGGCAGTTGTCCACCACAATTGCTGGTGAGGCAGGTCGGCGGCCAGGGACGCCTATTGAGCCACTTCAGGACCGCCGGTCGGGGCACTGCTTTCTAGGTCCAAATTGTAGCGCCCGCGGCCCTGTTCTTTGGACCGGTAAAGTGCGCGGTCGGCGTCAGAGAGGACGGTTTCTGGCCCGCGACGGCAGCCTACAGGGACAATCGTGGCGCCGATGCTTGCCCCCACGCGGCATTCGATCCCCTCAAAGAGGATCGGCTGACGGACCCGCTCGATAATGCGGTTTCCCACCAACTCCAGCGCCTCGCGGCAGCCGTATTCCGGCAAGACCACCACAAATTCGTCGCCACCTATCCGTGCGACCATATCGGTCGCGCGCATCACATCCAAAAGGACCTGGCTAACTTCGCGCAGGACAAAATCTCCCGCCGCATGGCCGTGGGTGTCATTGACGGCTTTGAAGAAATCGAGATCGATTTGCATGACCGCAAAGCCGTCGCCCCGGTTGCGTCGCAAGAGGCGGGCCAGGTGGTTTTGCAAGGCCCGCCGGTTGGCCAACCCGGTCAGGCTGTCGGTGTATGCTTGCTCCTCGGCCACAGTTTTTTGACCTTGCAGGCGCAGATTGAGGTTCTTCGATTCGCGCATCAAAACCGCTTGCACCTCAAACATGTAGAGCATTTCCACGGTGGGGTCGGCGGGCGAGAAGTCCTTGTTTTTGAGATCCCGTTTGGCGACGATTTCGGCCACGCCTGCGCCAAGGCTCAGGTTGATAAGCACGCCACCATCCCCCAAGGGCACGGCAACACCTTTGAGGTTGTGCGGCCCAAGGCCGAGCATCTGCACCGCAAGTTTGACCCCCGCGTGCCCCAAGATATCGGCGACCGTTTCGACCCCGGTCGGCCGCTTAATCGACAGGACCTCGCCTAGGGCGCCCCCCACAAGGGCTGGCACACCCGCAAGCTTTGCCGCCGTGGGGCCACTACGCCAGATGTGTCCGTCAACGGTCACCGCGACATGCATAGGCATCAACATATCCAATAGGTCGCCGTCCAGGTGCACCCCGTCTGGCGCCAGGCCGCCTACGACTTTAGCCAGGGCGCCCATCAGTTTACCAGTTCCGGAGTGGTGTCGCGGTTATCGGCCGCCTCCGGCCAGCCAAGGTGCAAAAGCGAAATGTCAAACGTGTCGCGGTCTATCTGTCCGTCCCTGCGTGGGGCGTGGTCGATCAGTATGAGCGCCCCATAGTCGTCTGCCATCCCTCGTAAAAGCCCAAGGAATACCGCCCCGAAACCCAGTTTGTGAAATTCGTAGTGTAGCCGGAAACGGTCTTCGCCCCGCGCCTCTAGCAGGAATTGCGGAACCTCAAGCTCCGGGAGCGCAATCTTGGCGCGGTCGTGCACGTCTTCGAGGGATTGTAGAAATTCCACATAATCCTCCCCCCCGAAACGCAAAAGCTTTCTCACCGCCGATAGGGTCGCCTCGCCCACTACATAGGTGCCAAAATCCTCAAGAATTTCCGGGCGGCTGCGCCCTAGAACGCTGGCGATGGCGTCGATGATGCGATCGGTGATGTCATCTTCGTAGGTGAGCATCGTCTCAAAGTTGAAATAGGCCAGCCCGGCAGTGGTGCAGACATCCTCCCACGTTTCCACATCGAAGATATCGCGCACGTAAAACTGCAATCCGCGATTGATCATTCCGTGCATGGGCCGTCGCTCCTCCGGGTGGTGTTCGGCGAACGTAGGGCTGAAGCCTTAACGAATTGCTGACGCCCCCGTAGGAAGCCCTTAAAAAGCACGCAGTCTCGGGGGCAGCAAGCGCCTTAGAAATCGGTGGGTGCCCCGCCTTCAGCGGTGCGGCGGGCCACAAAAGCGCGCAGTTCTTCGTCCCGCGCCGGATCAAAGGCCGGGGGTTCATAGCTGTCTATGATATCGCGTGCGATCTTGTGGGCGCGTTGGGCGCTCCAGGTGCCGCCAGCAATTTCCCAGGCTTCGAAGTTCGACCAGTCGCTGGCGATCGGTGCGTAAAATGCGGTTTCGTAGCGGTCTTGGGTGTGCTTGACGCCAAAGTAATGTCCCTGGGGCCCGACTTCGTTGATGGTGTCGACAGCGATATCTTCGGGCTTTGTATCGGTAATCACGGGCTCCATGTAGCGCTGGATCATCTGCAGTACCTCGCAATCCATCACAAACTTTTCTGGGCTGGCAATAAGCCCCCCTTCAAGCCAACCGGCGGCGTGGTAGACCAGGTTTGTCCCCGACTGCACAGCGGCCCAAAGGCTGTTTGAGGTTTCCCACATCGCCTGACCGTCGGGCACATTTGCGGCGCAGACCCCTGACGACCGAATAGGTAGCCCGTAAAACCGGCCCATTTGCCCGGTCATCTGCGTGGCGCGCATGTATTCCGGGGTCCCAAAAGCTGGTGCGCCAGACTTCATATCGACGTTTGAAGTGAAAGTGCCGATAGCCACCGGCGCTCCGGGTCGTACCGTTTGCAAAAGCGCAATCGCCGCCAACCCTTCGGCAATGGAAAGCGTGACTGCGCCGGCCATTGTCACCGGCGCCATAGCGCCCGCCAGGGTAAAAGGCGTGACGACCACCGGCTGCCCACGGCGAGCATGGATCATCGCGCCTTCTAGCATGGGGAAGTCGTGCTTGAGGGGACTGACCGAGTTGATGTTGGTATACATACGCGGCGCAGCGTCGAATTCGTCATCGGTCAGCCCCCCGGCGATACGCACCATTTCCATGACGTCATCGACCCGCACACGGCCCAGGCTGTAAGCGTGGCAGACCTTATCAGTGAGCGTTAACTTGGCATAAAGACAGTCCAGGTGCCGCACGCTGGCATGGATGTCGATGGGTTCAACAGGGTAGCCGCCCGCCACATGTACGCAGTTGAAATATCCGGTCAACTTCATGAAATCCTTGAAGGTTTCAAAGTCGCCGGAGCGTTTGCCCCGTTCCAGGTCCCAGGCATTTGGCGGCGAGGACACGTTCACAAAGGCCAAGTGGCGCCCGCCGATAGTGACGGCTCGGTCGGGGTTGCGCGGGGTGATCGTGAACTCAGACGGGGCTTTGGCTACCATTTCCATGACGAAGTCTTCGCCCATTCGAACGTTTTCCTCGGTTACTTTGCAGCCGGCCCGGAGCAGGATGTCGCGGGCCTCCGGGTTCAGGAACTCTATCCCGATTTCCGAGAGGATACGCATGGCCCCAGCGTGGATGCGCGCCACCCCTTCTTCATCGAGCGGTTCTGTAGGGCGGTCCCGATTGACGATCTGGCGCCAGGGCATCTGGTCGATAACATCGGTGGATGTGCGCCGTGCGTTTCCAGCCCGTCCGCCGCTTCTTCCCCGCCGTGCCATGGTGTTTTCCTCCCTGGAGTGCGGGACCAAGAAACCCCCTGGGCGCCAGGCGCGGTTGTTCTTTTTCGACATATTGAAGGGCTAAGGGTCGCTTCGGGGTTATTACGCGTCGCGGTCAAGGTCTGGTCGCCCGGGGCAGGGCGCCTAAGGTGCAGGGAAGCCAAGCTTCCCGGGGCAATCTAGCGACGCGCCGCCCAACGCTGGATCCCTGGCCTGGTTGGGCCAAAGCGGCCAAGCCCAATGAGCTTCAGCAGGAAGCTTCTTCGCCCAGGTGCCCGCAGCTTTCTACGGCGCCCCCTGGCGGGGGAGCGCCGGGCGCACTACACTCCCGCGGTGATGTGCGTTTGCCCCGGGGGGGCGCGCCCTGCCCGGAAAGACCGCCAATGGCGCAGACAAAAACCGCAGTCGCGGCCTCCGCTCTTCTTTTGATGGGCGTTTGCTGGGGGCTGACCATGCCGCTGACAAAGATTGCTGTCTCCACGGGGCACGGCCATTTCGGGCTGATCTTCTGGCAATTGGTTCTAGTATCAGGCTATCTTGGCGCTGCGATGGCCCTGGGGGGACGCCGCCCCCGGGTGGGCCGCCGGCACCTAGTGGCGCTTTTGGTGATCGCAGGTTTCGGAACAATCATTCCGAACTCGTTTTCCTACATCGCCGCCGGGCACCTGCCATCGGGGGTCATGTCCATTGTGATCTCGCTTGTGCCTATGTCGACCCTTCTTTTGGCGTTGGCCTGGCGGTCCGAGACGTTTGAGCCCCTGCGCCTGTTGGGCCTTGTCTGTGGGCTAGTCGCAGTAGTGCTGCTCGTGGCTCCGGAAGCCAGCCTACCCAACCCCGCGGCCTGGCCCTTTGTCTTTGTCTCCGCCCTTGCCACGCTTTGCTACGGGTTTGAGGCAAACTGGGTTGCCCGCTTTGGCCTCGGCGGCATGGGGGCCGTTGAAGCGCTGCTTTTTTCGTCGATACTTGGCGCCGTAATCACGCTGCCGCTTGCGCTCGGGAGCGGTCAGTTCATCGCACCAACCGGCCCCTGGGCGGAGCCAGAATGGGCACTCGTCGCGCTCGCGGCGCTCCATGCGGTGGCCTACACGGGCTATATCTGGCTGGTCGGCTACGCTGGCCCGGTCTTTGCAGCGCAGGTGAGTTATGTCGTGACGCTCGTCGGTGTGGGCGCGGCGATGGTTGTCTTGGGTGAGCGATACTCTGGCTGGATATGGGCAGCGCTTGGGCTCATGCTGGTGGGCTTAGCGCTTGTGACCCCGCGCCCCCGCTTGCCCGAAAGGGGCGACGCGGGCGCGGCCAGCACCGGACCTCTCCCCAGCCCTCCGCGGGGCATAGCCGCGGATGACGCCCATTCGCCTGAAAATCGCAGCCATGCTGACTGAGATCATTCCTCTTGTTGCCCACCCTTGGCTTGCGATCGCGGTGGTTGCGGCGATGTTTGTGCTCTTTGTGCGCGAAACCTACCCGACCGAGGTTGTGGCCATCGGCGGCGCCGGAGTTCTGATGGTGTCGGGCGTGCTGCCCTATGCCGATGCGCTGGGTGTTTTCTCAAACCCTGCACCCTGGACGATTGCGGCGATGTTTATCCTCTCGGGGGCGCTTGTGCGGACGGGCGCGCTCAACACGGTCACCCGCATCGTGACCACCCACGGGGCGGCGCGCCCGCGGTTGGTCCTGGCGGGCGTGGCCGGGTTCACCATTCTTGCGTCTGCTTTCATGAACAACACCCCCGTGGTTGTGGTGATGATCCCCGTGGCCATGCAACTGGCGCATATGCTGGGGCAGCGGGCGTCAAAACTTCTGATTCCGCTCAGCTATATGGCGATCCTGGGCGGCATGGTCACGCTGATCGGCACATCGACCAACCTTCTGGTGGACGGGGTTGCCCGGGAAGCGGGGCTTGCGCCGTTTAGCCTCTTTGAAGTGACACCCCTGGCGCTTGTGTTGGTGATCGTGGGCGCGCTTTACCTCAGCCTCATCGGGCGACACCTTCTACCCAGCCGCGACACCATGGCCGAGATGATGCGCGACAAGACGGCGATGAAATTCCTTACCGAAGTGGTCATCCCCGAAGAGAGCACGCTGATTGGCAAATCTCCTTTTGAGGTGGATGCGTTCAAACGCGACGGTGGCCGGGTTATCGACGTGATCCGCGGCGATGACACGCTGCGGTTTCAATTTCCTAAGGTGACGCTTGCCGAAGGCGACCGGGTGGTGCTGCGCACGCGCATCACTGAGCTTTTGGGTCTGAAAGAAAATAAAGAGGTCGTGCTCGCCGATAAGGTGTCGAGCCGTGAGACCACAACCGTGGAGGCGCTTATTGCCCCCGGCTGCCGCATGGTGGGCCGTAAACTTGGCGCCCTGAATTTGCGCCGACGTTTCGGCGTTTACCCCTTGGCCGTGCACCGCCGCAATCAAAACCTTGGCCGCGACCTGGGCGAGATCACCGTGCGCGTGGGCGACACAATCCTGCTCGAAGGGGCGCCGAGCGATATCCAGCGCCTGGCGCGGGACATGGATCTGGTAGACCTGCAAGAGCCGGAGGCCCGCAGCTACCGGCGGTCTTTTGCGCCCCTGGTGATCCTGACGCTTGCGGCGGTGGTGGGGTTGTCGGCCCTGGGGGTGGCGCCGATCTTTGCCATGGCCTTTGTGGGTGTAGCGGTCGTCCTCCTGACCCGGTCGATTGACGCCGACGAGGCGTTTGCGTCCGTGGACGGGCGGCTTTTGGCGCTGATTTTTGCCATGCTGGCCATTGGCGCGGCCCTGGACCAGTCCGGGGCGGTGGCGCTGATTGCCCAGCAACTGGCACCAGCCATCGCGGGTCTGCCGCCAGTGCTGGTGGTCTTTGCGGTCTATCTTTTGACCACGGTCTTGACCGAGATGGTGTCCAACAACGCTGTCGCGGTGGTGATGACGCCCATCGCGATCGCCTTGGCCGGCGAGTTGGGCGTGGACGCGCGGCCTCTCGTGGTGGCGGTTATGATTGCCGCCTCGGCCTGTTTTGCCACGCCCATCGGGTACCAGACCAACACGCTGGTCTACGGCCCCGGGGGCTACCGGTTTACGGATTTCATGCGGGTTGGCATCCCGCTCAACCTGACAATTGCCGTGGTGGCGAGCGCGATCATTCCTTTCCTATGGCCGCTCTGAGGCGGTGGAGGAAGCTTCCTTCGGCGACCGCATCTGGCGCGCGGCCCCCAGACGCCGGGGCAGGGCGCCGCGGAGTGCCCGGGCCTGGCGGGGAAGCTTCTGCCGACTGCAGCAGGCGGGTTGCTTCCTGGACGCGGGTTGACCGTCTCTGTTGGGGAGGATGCTCCCAAAGTCGCAACGGCAACTTGTGCGTGGACACGCCCCGGCGGCGTCTGCTTAGGAAGCTTCCTGCCACGTCCGCGGCGTAGGCGACCCTCGCTGCCGCTCTGCCCGGTCACTTCATCGCGCCCGCCTGCCGTGGGGAAGCTTCTCCCCCCTGCCAGCCTTAGAGGGGCCAGAAGACCAGGATCGCTGGGATGCCTGCGGCGATCACGATCACCTCGAGCGGCAGACCCATGGGCCAGTAATCCCCGAACCGATAGCCGCCCGGTCCCAAGATCAGCGTATTGTTCTTATGCCCGATGGGGGTCAGAAACGCGCAGCTTGCTGCCACTGCCACGGCCATCAGGAACGGGTCCGGCGACACGCCCAGCACGCGGGCCATTTCTATCCCCACCGGGGCGGCCACAATCGTGGTGGCCGTGTTGTTGAGCACGTCCGAAAGCGTCATCGTCACAACCATCAGCACGGTGAGCACCGCCCAGGCGGGCAGGCCTTCGGTCAGGGCGACAAGGCTGCCGGCGATAAGCTCGGTCCCGCCCGAGGCATCCAGCGCCGTGCCTAGGGGGATCATCGATCCCAATAGCACCACCACCGGCCATTCCACGTGGTCGTAAAGCTCCCGAAGCGGTACAATCCGCGTCAGCGCGTAGATCGCCACCACCACGCCAAGCGCGATCGGCAGGTAGATCAACCCCACCGAGGCCGCTACCACCGCGGCAACAAAAATGCCGATGGCCGCCCAAGTCTTTTCGTCTTGGGTCACCGAGAGGCCGCGGTCCGCCAGGGGCAGACAGCCGAGCCAGTCTGTTACCTGGGCGCCGGTTTCG
>JBCCMR010000018.1:0-17240 GCA_039026255.1 Pseudomonadota bacterium | reverse complement strand
GGCCCAGGGCGTGGCCGCGCGGCGCTATAGTGCGGCGCTCCTCAAGGGTGTGACCGGGTCCGGCAAAACTGAGGTCTATCTCGAAGCCGTGGCCGAGGCGTTGCGCCAGGGGCGCCAGGCGCTGGTGCTTTTGCCCGAGATCGCGCTGACCGCTGAATTCATTGACCGGTTTGAGGCGCGTTTTGGTGCCCCCCCGGCGGAGTGGCATTCCGGCGTGACCATGACCGACCGGCGGCGCTGCTACCGTATGGTGGCGGAAAACCAGGCTCAGGTAGTGGTGGGGGCGCGGTCCGCACTATTTCTGCCATTCCGCAACCTGGGTCTGGTCGTGGTCGATGAAGAACACGACAGCTCTTATAAGCAAGAGGACGGCGTGCTTTATAACGCCCGCGACATGGCGGTGCTGCGCGGTTCGCTGACCGGGGCGCAGGTTGTGCTGGCCTCGGCTACCCCGTCTCTTGAAACCTGGGCCAACGCCCAAGCCGGGAAGTACACCCGCTTTGACCTAAACGAACGCTTTGGCGTCGCGCGGCTGCCACAGATGCGCGCCATTGACTTGCGCCAAGATGAACCCCCAGCGGGCCAGTGGATATCCCCTAAGCTTGCCCGAGAGGTTTTTGCTCGGCTCGACCGGGGAGAGCAATCGCTTCTGTTTTTGAACCGCCGAGGATATGCGCCGCTGACCGTCTGCCGGGCGTGCGGCGAACAGATCGGCTGCGACGACTGCGACGCACGCATGGTCGAACACCGTTTCCACGGGCGCCTTATGTGCCACCAATGCGGGGCCCAAAGCCCTATGCCAGAAGCCTGCCCATCGTGCGGGGTCGCGGGTAAGCTGTCCGCAGTTGGCCCGGGCGTGGAGCGTCTGGCTGAGGAAGCCGTTGCCCGTTTTCCAGACGCACGGATCGCAATTCTATCCTCGGACATGGCCACCAGCGGCCGGGCGCTGAAGGAAACGATCCGCCAGATCGCAGATGGCGGGGCCGATATCATCGTGGGCACCCAGCTTGTGGCCAAGGGGCATAACTTCCCGCTTTTGACCCTGGTGGGGGTGATCGACGCGGATCTGGGGCTCCAGGGGGGGGACCTGCGCGCAGCAGAGCGGACCTTTCAGCTGGTACGCCAGGTGGCTGGACGCGCCGGGCGAGCTGACCGCCCAGGAGCCGCCTATGTGCAGACCTGCCAGCCGGATCACCCGGTCATCCAGGCCATCCTAAGTGGGGAAGAGGAAGCCTTTTGGCGCGCCGAGGCCGCCAGCCGCGAACTTGCAGGCGTGCCGCCCTATGGGCGCCTTGTCGGGGTGATCGTCAGCGGCCCCGACCTGCCCCAGGTGGAGGCCACGGCCCAGGCTCTGGCGCGGGCAGCCCCCATCCTTTACCGGGCCGGGGCGGAGCTTTTTGGTCCTGCCCCCGCCCCAATCGCCCGCATACGCGGACGCCATCGGATCCGGCTTTTGGTCAAAGCCGCCAAAGGCACTGCCATCCAAGGGCCCATAGCCCAGTGGATCGCCACGCAGCCCACCCGCGGTCAACTGCGCATTGCCGTCGACGTGGACCCGCAATCGTTTTTCTAGGGGCGCCGGTGCCAAGAGGCTTTCTTCCGAAACTCCGAAATCCCAAGCCGACACCGCTCGCAAACAAACCTAGACGCTTATTGCCCCGCCCAGTACGAGCCAGCCCGATCCTTGGCAGGGCGCCGCCGATCTGCGTCCGAATACGCCTTTCGCTCCCTGGCGGCTGTGGTAGTCAGGTGACAGTTTGAAAGGGCTATCCATGACACGTATTCAGCCGCAACCGGGCATCCTCGGCATCACGCCTTACGTGGGTGGGAAAGGTGCACCCACCGCCCAGGCCAATAGCGTCAAGCTGTCATCAAACGAAAACCCCCATGGTGCTTCGCCCCGGGCTCGGGACGCCTACCGGGCGATGTCTGGCAATCTGCATATCTACCCGTCGGGCGACCATCGGGACCTACGGGCCGCTATCGGGTCCGTGCATGACGTTGACCCTGATCGGATCGTGTGCGGATCAGGCTCGGACGAGATATTGGCGCTTCTGTGCAACGCCTACACCGGTCCGGGCACCCAGATTGTGCAGACCGCCCATGCCTTCGCTATGTATGCCATCTATGCCCGGGCCGCCGGAGCAGAGGTTGTGTCGGTTCCCGAAAACGCCCGCCACGCGGACGTGGACGCGCTTCTGGCCGCAGTCACCGATACCACGCGGCTGGTCTTTCTGGCGAACCCTAACAATCCGACAGGCACCATGATCCCTGATGCGGACGTGGCGCACCTGGCCGAAGCGCTGCCGGATAGCTGCCTTCTGGTACTTGACGGGGCCTATGCCGAATACGTGCCGGGCCACGACGGCTACCTGGGGCTTGCCGCCCAGCACGACCATGTCTTTGTCACGCGCACCTTCTCAAAAATCCACGGCCTGGGCGCCCTGCGGGTTGGCTGGGGCATCGGAACGCCCGAGGTGATCGGCGTTCTCAACCGGATCCGCGGGCCCTTCAACGTCACAGCACCTGCCCTGTCAGCGGCCCAGGCGGCCATCGAGCACACGGACTACGTAGACCGCTGCCGGGACGACAATACCCGCTGGCGCGACTGGCTGGTGGGCGAATTGCATGCGCTCGGGCTCGCCTGCGACCCAATGCACGGCAACTTTGTCGTGCCTCGCTTCGCGGACGCAGCCGCCGCCCAGGCGGCCGATGCAGCACTGGCTGAGGCCGGCCTGATCGTGCGCCAGGTGGGCGGCTACGGTCTACCAGAGGCGCTTCGCATCACAGTCGGCAAAGGCGCAGACTGTAAGCGTGTCATTGCCGTACTGAAGGAGCATCTGGCGTGATTTACGACCGGATAGCCTTGATCGGACTGGGCCTGATCGCCGGCTCGCTTGGGCTTGCCATCAAACGCCATGATTTGGTCGGGCATATCACGGGGACGGCGTTGTCGGGCGCTTCGCGCGCAACGGCCCTAGCGCGGGGTTTTGTCGATAGCGTGCACGAGGACCCCGCAGAGGCGGTCGCGGATGCCGACTTGGTCGTTCTTTGCGTGCCTGTGGGCGCCATGGAAGACGTCGCGCGCCGCATCGGCCCGGCCCTAAAACCCGGCGCCACGGTCACCGACGTCGGCTCAGTCAAACGCTCGGTGGTTGATGCGGTCGCGCCGCATCTGCCCGAAGGGGTGTGGTTTGTCCCGGGCCACCCGGTCGCGGGGACCGAACATTCTGGCCCAGATTCAGGCTTTGCCGAGCTTTTCGAGAACCGGTGGTGTCTTCTGACGCCGGTGCCGGGCACCCCCCAGGAAGAGGTCGACCGCCTGCGCAACCTGTGGGAGTCGGTGGGCGCCAACGTCAGCGAGATGGAGCCGGACCACCACGACCGCGTCTTGGCGGTGACGAGCCACGTGCCGCATCTGATTGCCTACACTATGGTCGGGGTCGCCGATGACCTGCGCCGGGTCACCAGCCAAGAGGTCATCAACTTCTCCGCCGCGGGCTTCCGGGATTTCACCCGGATCGCCGCCTCTGACCCTACGATGTGGCGGGACGTGTTTTTGGCCAACAAACAAGGCACGCTCGAAATTCTTGGGCGATTTACGGAAGAACTTTTTGCGCTTCAGCGGGCTATCCGCCAGGGGGACGGGGACCACCTGCACGCCTACTTTTCGCGCACGCGCGGCATCCGCCGCGGCATCATCGAGGCGGGTCAGGACACCGACCGCCCAAACTTTGGCCGTGGCGGCTTTCGCTCTGACGGGGGCAACGATGGCGCCGGGATCAAGGAAACGCAGTCTTGAGACCGCCGCGCCGAGGTACGCCCCTAGTGGCTCTTTTTGCGCTGGGGCTGGCGGGAACAATAGCTCAGGCCAGCGCGCCGGAAACCTCCCCCCGACCGGAGCCACGGCCCCTGACCATAACTATCGCCCATGATCGCAATTCCGGCCCATGGACAAGCCCGCGCCCGCGCATACGGCCTACGCGCCTGTCACGTACGGCAGCGGCGGTTCAGAAAGTGGTGATCGAGGATAGCATCGCAAACGACCTCAGCACGAGCGCATCATCCCGCAGCACTGATCCGGCCGAGGCACCGCCCCGGGCCAGCGGGAACCTTCCGCCGGTAGCGCCAGAGGAAGCTGCGGCGACGGCGGGGGTCACGCCCACAGTGTCCGCGCGCGACAGTGCACGGGGTACGCAACTGGCCGCGGCCACCCCACAAAACCCCGCGCCTCGCACTACCCGAGTTACCGGAGGCAATCGTATGGCCGCGCGTACATCACCTAGGCCCCAGGCACGCCCAAGAAACCTGCGCACCGCGCTTCTTGAGACCCGGCCCCGGTCATCCAAGCCGGTGCGCTATTCCAAAAAGGGCTCCGTGTGTGGCGTTCGCGGCATTCGCGGCCGCCACGTCGCGCCAGTAAAAGGCAAAATCCGCGGCTGCGGCATCCAAAACGCCGTACGCATCACCGAAGTCGACGGGATCAAACTGTCGCGCGAGGTGTTGATCGGCTGCGACGGCGCCAAGGCGTTTTACAGCTGGGTGCAAAAACATGCCAAACCGATCGTCGGCAAACGCGGCGGCGGCCTTGTGGCGATCAATGCAGTGGCCGGGTATTCGTGCCGCACGCGCAATAGCCGCAAGGGAGCGAAACTCAGCGAACACGCCAAGGGCAAAGCTATCGACATTGCCAGCTTCCGCCTGCGCAACGGCACATCGATGTCCGTCCTGCGCGACTGGCGCGGGTCAAACCACGCCAAGACCATGCGCGCGCTGCACAAGAGCGCTTGCGGTCCGTTCGGCACGGTGCTGGGCCCAAATTCGGACCGGTTCCACCAGGACCACTTCCACTTTGACATCGCGCGCCACCGGGGCGGGCCCTATTGCCGGTGATCGCCGCGCCGGAAAATCGCTCGGGCGTCTTTACCTTTGTCGGCGCCCGGGTGCTCTTACCAGAAGGTGAGGTCGAAACCACCGTCACCGTCGAAGGTGGGCGGATTGCGGACTTGGGCGGCCCGGTCACCGGCGCCGTGGTTGATGCCCGGGGGATGATCCTGGCGCCCGCCATGGTGGACGTGCACGGCGATGCGTTCGAGCGGCAGTTGATGCCGCGCCCGGGGGTGTATTTTCCGCTTGATACGGCGCTCCTGGACACTGACCGGCAACTGGCAGCCAACGGAATTGCCACAGCCTACCATGCGGTCACCCTGGGGTTTGAGCCCGGCCTGCGCGCTGTGGACCGGGGCCGCGATATGATTGCCGCACTGGGCCGATTGCGCCCGCGCCTTACCGTCGAAAACCGCGTGCAACTGCGCTGGGAAACCTTCGCGACCGAGGCCCTGCCAGTACTCGCCTGGGCCATGGGCACAAAAGACACGGCGCTGGGTCCGCGCCCGGATTTGCCGGGGGTGTCGCTGGCCTTCAACGATCACCTGACGATGACAATGCGCCCGCCCGGCTTGCGCGTTCAAGACCGCGGGTTCGACTACCGCCCCAACCTGCCGGGGGTGGACCTAGGCGACGACGCGCTCTTTGAGGACCGCCACAGCAAACATGCGGAGCGTTGCGACATACCGCTCGGCGCATACCGGGCGCTGATCGCCCAGGTCTGGGACCGCCGCCCGGCGGTGCCTGCGACCATGGCAGAGGTGGCAGCCCATGCGCGGACACGGGGGATCCCAATGCTAAGCCACGACGACACCGAAACCGAAACCCGCCGCTTTTACCGCGACCTGGGTGCGCGGACGGCTGAATTTCCCATGACCCAGGCGCCCGTGAATGACGCGCGCGCTTCCGGTGACCGGGTGATCTTCGGGGCGCCAAACGTAGTGCGCGGGGGCAGCCATATCGGGTCGCTCTCGGCCGCCGAAATGGTCGAAGACGGCACCTGCGATGCCCTGGCGTCCGACTATTTCTACCCGGCGATGCTGGCGGCGGTGGCCGCGCTCGACCGGGACCGCCGGGCGGGGCGGGGCGCGATCTGGGATCTGGTCAGCGCCGGGCCCGCCGCAGCTATGGGCCTGACGGACCGGGGCCGCATCGCGCCAGGATTGCGGGCCGATCTAGTGCTGTTGGATTGGCCCCGGGACGCCGCCCCCGCGGTCTGCGGCACCTGGGTCGCCGGGCGCGCCGCCTACCGAAGCACCGCCGCCGGCAGCCCGACCGCCTGATCCCCCGTCAGAACAGGAAATCGGTGCCGTCGAGGTCGCCTATGTCGATGCCAACGAGAACGATCCGGTCGTTGCCGTCGGTGATCACCACGTCATTGCCCACCTGCGCCATGTGGTTGTCGGTCAGGTCGGTGAAATCCGTGATCTCGGTCACCTGGCTTAAGTCGATGTCCTCGGCACCGAGCGCAGTGTCAAAATCGGTGATCGTGTCGCGACCAAAGTTGTCGGCGAAAATGTAATCGTCCGACCCGTCGCCGCCGCGCAGGGTGTCGTTGCCTTCGTCCCCGGATATCTGGTCGTTTCCGCGCCCGCCGCTGATGGTGTCGTTGCCGCCGCCGCCAAAGATAGTATCGCCGCCGTTTTCGCCCAAGATGCTGTCGTCTGCGCCGCCGCCGTCCAAGAAATCCGCCTGGTCGCCGCCACGCAGGGTGTCGGCGTTGTCGCCCCCGAACAGCGTGTCGCGCCCTTCGCCGCCGCGCAGTTCGTCCGGGCCGACACCGGCATCGATAAAGTCTTCTCCCGAGCCGCCGAAGAGCCTGTCGCCCTGGTTACCGCCGAAGATCGTATCGTCGCCGTTGCCGCCATAGATCACATCGGCGCCGCTTTCGCCGAAGAGCAAATCCGCGCCGCCTTGGCCGTTGATCGTATCGACCCCGCCCAAAGCAAGGACACTGTTGTCACCGTCATGGCCGGTGATCGTCTCGCCGCTGTTTGTCCCCTTGACTGACGTAATCGACGAAAGCACTGCTGTGCCAGTGTCATGGGTCAGCGTGCCCGACCGCAGATCCACGCTCGACCGGGTCAGTCCAGTCAGGTCAAGCTCATCGGTCCCCGAGCCGCCAAAGACCGTTGCTTCGCCTTTGCTGGCCAAAATGATCGTATCGGCACCCGAGCCCGCAAAAATGGTGTCCGCCCCTGCCCCGGTGGAGAGCGTATCAAACCCCGCGCCGCCAAAGATCGTGTCGTCGCCGCCCCCGGCATTGATGCTGTCGCCGTCATCGCCGCCGTAGATCAGGTCGTCGCTGTCCTGGCCCACGATTGTGTCGGCCCCGGCAAAGCCGTTGACGGTGGTCGCGTCCTCGCGGCTGAAGATAGTGTCATCGTTCTGGTCGCCGTTGATCGTCTCGCCGCGCGGGTCGAGGATGCGATAGAAGGTGCCGGTCTGCTGCTGGCTGTCGATCTGGGCAAAGCCCACCACGATCCGCCCGTCCGAGGTTTCGCGCACCTCCGGTCCCACCTCGTTGCCAACGACAAAGCTGTTGGAGATGGTGATCTCATCCCCCATGGGCACCAGGGTGTCCGACAATCGTTGGCCCAAAAGCTGGTTGTTGGAGGTGTAGACCGCAAAAAGCGTGCCGTCAGACAGCTCCACCACGCTGCTGTCGTTCTGGGCCCCGATGGTTGTGGTGTTGATCTTGCGCGTGTTCACCACCACGTCGCCGTAGGGCGTATAAATCCGCCCGAGCACGGCGGCATCGTTTACGTCAAAGGTGGCCGAGCTGCGGTCAGACCATGTGACCAGCACATTGCCGTTTGACAGGGCAGTCACGGCCGGGTTTTCGACCAGTTTGTTGAAGGCAACCCCCTGGCTTGCGCCGACCCTTTGGCCCAGGTCGTTTGCGAAAAAGATGCGCAGTTCAAAGTTGACCGTGTTTGCGTAGACAGCCGCGAAGCCACCGTTTGCCAGTTTCGTGACCGCCAGGTTTTCGTGACCGCCGTTGCTTGAAAAATCAAAAGTGGCGAAAGTCACCGGCTGGCCGGTTTCGGCAATCCCGATGGCAATCGAGTCCGACGCCTGGACGGTGTCATTGATGTAGAAAACGACAAACCCGTCGGTTGTGTCACCGGCGCCGTACTTAAAGATCGATGCCTCGCCCTGCTTTTTGACACCAGTATAGGTCACCGTCTGCGTAAACGGACCGTTGAACCGATCCAGGTTGAGCGTGCCGTCATCCAAGAGCGTGGAGAAAAGGATCTCTCCGTTTTCCCGGATAGTTAGGTCGTGCGACAGGGGCCCATCGTTCAAAAGCTGGAAAATGGGTTCCGCGGAGTCCACCGCCCCGGTAAAATCATAGGGCACCAGAAGAGTGATCTTTTGGTTCGTCCCATTGATCCCCGCATCGTTGATCCAGGCCATGAAGAAGCCGCCATCGGCCGTGGTCTCAATGCCCTGGAACTTCAGGTCGACCTGTGCAGTGGGTACGACGTTGATGACGTCCGTCAGCAAAGTCGGCGTAATGTTCATGGCTTCTACCCCCGTTTAATTAGACGTGGGCCCGGCCCCCCGCTGGAAAATGCCGCTAGAAAATGAAGTCAGTGCTGTCCAGGTCGCCGATATTGATGCCCACCAGGATGATCCTGTCGTTGCCGTCGGTGATCCAGATGTCATTGCCGTTCTGGGCCATGTGGCTGCCGGTGAGGTCCGTGAAATCGGTGATCTCGCTCACGTTGCTCAGGTCGATATCCTCGGCTCCGAGCGTGGTGTCAAAGTCGGTGATTGTGTCGCGCCCGAACCCGTCAAAAAAACGGAACTTGTCCGTCCCGTCGCCGCCGCGCAGGGTGTCGTTGCCTTCGTCGCCCAGGATGGTGTCGTTGCCGCGCCCGCCGCTGATGCTGTCGTTGCCGCCGCCGCCCCGGATGGTGTCGCCGCCGTTTTCGCCCAGGATGCTGTCGTTGGCGCCACCGCCGTAGATATCATCAGCCTGGTCACCACCCCGAAGGCTGTCAGCATTATCACCGCCATAGATCGTGTCGCGCCCGGCGCCGCCGCGCAGCTCATCCGGGCCAACCCCGCCGTAGACCTCGTCTTCCCCGTCACCGCCAAAGATGCTGTCGCCCTGGTCGCCGCCGAAAAGCTGGTCCGCACCGTTGCCGCCGTAGATGATGTCTGCGCCGTCGCCGCCAAAGACCAAATCAGACCCGCCTAGGGCCGTGACCGTATCCGCCCCGCCGTTGGCGTTAATCACATTTTCGCCGTCGTGGGCGGTGATATTTTCGGCGCCACCGGTTGCGGTCACGTCGGAAAATGACGTGATCGCGGCCGTGCCGTTTTGGCTAACCACGGTGCCTGCCTTCAGGTCCACGACGCTTTGGATCAGGCCCTCAAGGATCAGTTCGTCCCGGCCCGACCCCCCGTCCGCGGTGTCCACGCCACCGCCGAGGGTGACCCGGTCGAGACCCGAGCCGCCGATAAGCGTGTCATCGCCGGTAAAGCCCGTCAGGCTGTCGCTCCCCGACCCCCCGTCCGCAAAGTTGTCGCCGCCGTCGAGCGAGATGTCATCGCTGCCGGAACCGCCGAACACCGTGTCGTCAAAGACGCGGCCCACGATGGTGTCGCTGCCGCTATCCCCGTAGACGGTGTTGTCGCCAAGCCCAGTGGCGATGTAGTCACCGCCGGAGCCCCCGTAGATCAGGTCATCGCCGCTGAAGCCAATGATCGTGTCGTCACCAAGCCCTGCCCAGATGGTGGTGTCCGCGTCGCGGGCGGTCAGGTAGTCATCCCGGGACGTGCCTTCCAACTCCGGTCCGCGCAGGTCGATAACTCTGGCTCTCACCTCCTCACTAGCGTTAGCAAAATCCGTGTAAAGCGTCACGATGCGCCCGTCGGTCAGCTCTGTCGTATGCGTGCGACCCACGAAGATCGCGGAACTACCGTCGTCGATGAAAACCTCGCCCCCCGTTGGCACCAGGTCAGACGTCAGGCGAACCCCGTAGACCCCTTCCCCCTCATGAAAAGAGATGTAGGTCAGAAAGAGCGTGCCGTCCGACAACTGCACTATGTCATGCCCGAATTGGTCGTCTTTCGTGGACAGGTTCAAGCTGCGGGGTGGGACGATCTCTTGCCCGTAGGGCGAGATGATCGTGCCCATGATGCCGCTTCCGTCGGTGTCAAAGCCACCGCCGGAAGCCTGCCAAGTCACCAAAAGATTGCCATTTTCCAAAGCGGTCATAGTTGTATTCGTCGCTGACGTGCCCCCAGGCAAGGTGACAGTCGCGCCCACGGTATCGAGCGTTCCGCTGATAAACTGCACATTGAGTTCGTTGTTAAGAGGGTTGCGCCACCCTACGGCGTAGCCGCCGTTGGCTAGCCGAGCGATATCGATATCAAAGAGCGAGCCAGAGGCGTTAAAGATGACCTCAAGCGTCACGAAAGAGGTCTGAGTAGGGTTGTAGAAGCCGACCGCGATATCCGAGGCGGTGTTTTGGGTCGCAAAGACAATACCGTCCTCTGCCGGGGCCAGGGCCACTTTTCGCGAGCTGATGCTGAAGCCTGCACTGGTGCTGGTGCCCACCCCGATCAAGTTGGCAAACGTCCCATTGTTTCGCTCGACTGAGAAGACGATGTCGCCTTCCAGATCGGTGGCGATATCGAGATCATTGCCGCTCACCCCCGGGGTGCCGCCGCTGCCAACAAGCTTATATGTGCCGTCAAAGATCGCATATCCGGACGAAGCGTTATTGGCATTGGAGGCGTTGCTATCATCCCACGCGACAGCGAAGCCGCCATCGGGGAGTGCGGCAACGCCTTCAACGAACTTGTCCACACTGTCTTCGAGCGTGATGACTTGCACGGTAACGGGCGATGGGAAAATGGACATGAAAATGCCTTTCTATCTAGTCACGCTACACGCGCGGTCACCGACCGGCATGGCCACTCAAAATCTATTGACACTATTGCCCTGAGCTTTCGCCCGAACCAAGTGATTTTAAGCACTGTTCTCGACAATGACACGGGCGACTGGCAGCTGAGTAGCGGGTGACGGTATACCGACAGGGGCGGATGTGCCAACCTTTGCAGCCCTTGACGCACATCAGGGCCGAGCGTAAGGGATCAATTCCTTCTCGAATCGCCCTTTTTCCCGCGGTTTCCACACCGAAATAGGTTTTTCGAGGGTCGGCCCGGCAACGCAGCGTTGCCGCGTCCGTTGTGAAAAAAGGTTCTGGCGCTACGGAACCGCAACCAAAAGGACAAGACAACTTGGCACGTATTGCTGGCGTGAACCTGCCTACCGCAAAGCGGGTTCCCATTGCGCTGACCTATATTCATGGGATCGGCCACACCACCGCGGCGAAAATCTGCGAAGAGACCGGTATCGGCACCGCCCGGCGGCTTAATGAGCTTTCGGACGCAGACCTGCTGAAAATTCGCGAATACATCGACCAGAACCTCGACGTCGAAGGTGATCTGCGCCGCGAGGTGTCGATGAACATCAAGCGCCTGATGGACTTGGGCTGCTACCGTGGGCTTCGCCACCGGCGCGGGCTGCCGGTACGTGGCCAGCGCACACACACCAACGCGCGCACCCGCAAAGGCCCAGCGAAGCCCATCGCTGGCAAAAAGAAATAAGGGGGTCGAACGATGGCAAGGGAAAAGCTGCGCGCGAAAAAGAAGGTGCGCAAGAATATCACGACGGGCGTGGCCCATGTGAACAGTTCGTTTAACAACACGAAGATCTTGATCTCAGACGCCCAGGGCAACGCCATCTCATGGTCAAGCGCTGGCACCATGGGTTTCAAGGGTTCGCGCAAATCAACGCCCTATGCTGCGCAGATGGCCGCCGAAGACGCCGGCCGCAAAGCACAAGAACACGGGGTCAAGACGCTCGAAGTCGAAGTGCAGGGCCCCGGTTCGGGCCGCGAATCTGCGCTGCGGGCTTTGGCAGCGGTGGGGTTCAACATCACGTCCATTCGCGACGTGACGCCCATCGCGCATAACGGCTGCCGGCCGCCCAAACGACGCCGGGTCTGACCCTGGCACCCGCTTGGGCGCTGCGCGCGACGGCCGCGCGCCCTGGTCTCGCCGTTTGAAAATCCTCGGGCGTTCTCCGCAATCCGGATCCAGCGGTGAACAGGAATGGAGGTACTATGATCCATAAGAACTGGCAGGAGCTAATCCGCCCCAATCAGCTTGATATCCGCCCTGGCGCGGATCCCATGCGTATGGCCACCGCTGTGGCTGAACCGCTAGAGCGGGGTTTTGGCCTGACGCTGGGCAATGCCTTGCGCCGGGTGCTTTTGTCGTCGCTCCAGGGAGCGGCCATCAACAGCGTACAGATCGACAATGTCCTGCACGAATTCTCCAGCGTGGCAGGCGTGCGCGAAGACGTCACCGACATTGTGCTCAACCTCAAAGGCGTTGCGGTGGCCATGGAGGCCGAAGGTAAAAAGCGCGTCTCTATCGCTGCCAAGGGCCCCGGGGTCGTGACGGCCGGCGACATCAGCGAAACCGCTGACATCCACATCCTGAACAAGGACCACGTGATCTGTCACCTGGACGAAGGCGCGAGCCTTTTCATGGAACTGACCGTGGAAACCGGCAAAGGCTATGTGGCCGCGGACAAGAACCGGCCCGAAGACGCACCGATCGGGCTCATTCCCATCGACGCTCTTTATTCACCGGTGGTCAAGGTCAGTTACGACGTGCAGCCCACCCGCGAAGGCCAGGTGCTGGACTACGACAAACTGACCATGAAGGTGGAAACCGACGGGTCAATCACACCTGAGGACGCCATCGCCTACGCGGCGCGCATCCTGCAAGATCAGCTAAGCGTCTTCGTCAACTTCGACGAGCCTGAGTCGTCGAGCCGCGCGGAAGAGGACGACGACCTGGAGTTCAACCCGCTCCTTCTGAAGAAGGTCGACGAGTTGGAGCTTTCGGTCCGGTCGGCGAACTGCCTGAAGAACGACAACATAGTCTACATCGGCGACCTGATCCAAAAGACCGAGGCCGAGATGCTGCGCACCCCGAACTTCGGACGCAAATCCTTGAACGAAATCAAGGAAGTGCTCACTGGGATGGGACTGCACCTGGGTATGGACATCGTCGACTGGCCGCCCGACAACATCGAAGACCTGGCCAAGAAGTACGAAGACCAGTTCTAAGCGCCCGGGCCGGGCAACCGCCTGGCCCTGCGCCTAATGCCCCGCGCCGGTCCGGATTTTGTCCGGGCCGCTGGCGGGGGACAACCTGGGCAATCCTGCCCCACCAAAGGAGCCTGCGTCCCGCAATCGCTGGCCCAAACTAAAACGAAACGGAGACAAACCATGCGCCACGCCCGCGGATACCGCCGCCTGAACCGCACACACGAGCACCGCAAGGCGCTTTTTTCCAATATGGCCGGGTCGCTCATTGAGCATGAGCAGATCAAGACCACCCTGCCCAAAGCCAAGGAACTGCGCCCCATCGTGGAAAAGCTGATCACTCTGGCCAAGCGCGGCGACCTGCACGCGCGTCGCCAGGCGGCCAGCCGTCTCAAGGAAGATCAGTACGTGGCCAAGCTCTTTGACGTGCTGGGACCGCGCTACGCCGAACGGTCGGGCGGATACCTGCGCGTCATGAAAGCAGGCTTCCGCTACGGGGATATGGCGCCCATGGCGATCATCGAATTTGTGGACCGCGATCTTGACGCCAAAGGTGCTGCCGACCGCGCCCGGTTGGCCAGCGAAGACGCCGCCGACGACTGACCCCCATTGGCCCGGCCAAAGCCGTGGCCAAATGTAATTTTTAAGACGCCCCGGCCCCCGTAGCCGGGGCGTTTTCGTTTGCGTCCCGCCGTCTTGGATGGGGCGTTTTCGCGCGTCGGGCACGGGGGTGAACGCTCGACCGGCGGGGGCGAATCGGATAAGAACATATCAGGAACAAACCATGCCCAACGCCCGCCGTATCCTCTCGCTCTGGTTTCCGCATCTGGCGGCTGAACGGCTGCTGCGCCAGGCGCGGGGGCGCGTCATGGCACCTTTTGCCACGGTGGCCCAGGCGGGGAATGCGCTGACGCTGGGGTCGCTGTCGCCCCTGGCCGCAGCCCAGGGCCTGCGCCCGGGCCAACCCCTGGCGGACGCCCGCGCGCTTTGCCCCGATCTGCTGACGGCGCCGGAAAACCCCCTGGCGGAGGCCGCTTTCCTGACTCGCCTACGGCGCTGGGCCGGGCGGTATTCCCCCTGGGTGGCCGAAGAACGGCCGGATGCGCTCTTACTTGACATCACCGGCTGCGCGCATCTTTTCGGCGGGGAAGAGCCCCTGGCCCACACCATGGCCGAGGCGCTCTGCGCGCTGCACCTGACCGCGCGCATCGGGCTGGCCGACACGCCCGGCGCGGCCTGGGCCCTGGCGCGCTACGCGGGCCAGGCAAGCGCCGCGCACCGGTCCGGCGATGCCATCGAACAGGAAGCCCGCGCCACCCGGTCACGCGCCTTCAAGCGCCGCGGCACGGGACTTGCGGCACCGCCACCGGCGCCAGCGGCGGACGACAGCGCCGGGGCGGCGGTGATCGCGGCCCCGGGGAACACCCGCCGCGCCCTGGCGCGCCTGCCTGTGGCAGCGCTGCGCATCGACCACGACACGGCCACGAACCTCAACCGGCTGGGCATCCGCATCGTGGGGGATCTCTACGATCTGCCCCGGGCCGCCCTGGCGCGGCGGTTCGGGGCGCCGACCCTGCGACGCCTAGACCAGGCCACCGGGGCCGAGCCAGAGCCCGTATCCCCCGCGGGCCGGGTCCAGCATTTCGCCACCCGCCTGACCCTGCCTGATCCAATCGGCCTGGCCGACGACATCGTGGCGGGTATCGACCGGCTGCTGCCGCCGCTCTGCGCGCGGCTCGAAAAGGCCGCCCGGGGCGCGCGGTCCCTGCGGCTGACCTGCCTGCGGGCGGACCATACGGCCCAGGTGATCGAGGTGGGGTTGGCGCGACCCAGCTTTGACCCGGCGCGCATTCGCCCGCTACTAACGCTTAGGCTGCCGGATATCGAACCGGGCTATGGCATCGATGTGCTGCGGCTCGAAGCCCACGTGACCGAACCCCTAACCGAACGGCAGCACAGCGGCCACGCCGAAGCGGTAGCCCAGGCGCGCGCCCTGCGCGACGGCGGCGACGCCATGGCCGACCTGATCGGGCGGCTTGGGGCGCGGGTCGGGCTCGACCGGCTGATCCGCCTCCACCCGGCGCAAAGTCACATCCCCGAAAAAACCGCCACCACCATGGCTGCCGCCTATTGCCAGCCCGCCAACGACTGGACGCGACCTGAAACGCCGCGGCCGGTGCTGCTTTTCCCGCCCGAGATTGTCACCCCAGCGAAGCCCACCCAAGGGCGGCCGCCCGACCGTTTTCGCTGGCGGCGGCGGGAGTTTGACACCGCCTCGGCCACGGGGCCCGAACGGATCGCCCCGGAGTGGTGGCTCGACGATCCCGCTTGGCGCCTGGGCACCCGCGACTACTGGCGTCTAGAGACAGTGACCGGCGAACGGCTTTGGCTCTACGAGGCGAAGGGTGCCCCAGGGTCCTGGTTCTGCCACGGCGATTTCGGCTGACCGCGCCCGCGCGCGCCACGGCACCGGGTGGGCGTGGCAAGGATGCGCCCCTAGCCGCCCACGGCGACGATGGCTTTCGCCAGGGTCTCGGCGCGTTTCTCGCTCAGCCCGGCCACGTTCATGCGACTGTCGCCGATCATGTAGATGCCGTGCTCTTCGCGCAGCGCCATCACCTGGTCGGGCGTGAGCCCCAGGCGCGAAAACATGCCCCGGTGCTCGGCCACAAAACCGTAGCGGTCGGACCCGCTTTCGCCCGCCAGGGCCCGTGCCAAGTGTTCGCGCAGGCCGCGCATCCCGTCCCGGATATCGCGGAGTTCCGTCTCCCAGTCAGCGCGCAATTCGGGGTCAGTCAGCACCATCGTCACCAGCCGTGCCCCGTGGTCGGGCGGAAAGGAAAAAGCTAGCCGGTTGAGGGAGCTGAGCATCCCTTGCGTCAGCGCCTGGCCATCCCCGTCCCGCGACACCGCCAGCACAAGCCCGCAGCGTTCCCGGTAAATCCCAAAATTTTTGGAGCAACTTGCCGCAATCAGCACTTCGCCGCAGCGCTGGGCCAGCAGCCGCACGCCTTCGGCGTCCTCCGCCAACCCATCGCCGAACCCCTGATAGGCCAGGTCCACAAAGGGCACGAGCCGCCGTTCCTGAAGCAAGTCCGCCACGGCGTCCCACTGGTCACGCTTCAGGTTTGCGCCGGTCGGATTATGGCAGCACCCGTGCAGGAGAACCACATCGCCCGGCGCCGCCCCAGCGAGATCGGCCATCATGCCGTCGAAATCCACCGTCATCGTGGCCGCATTCAAATAGCGGTAGGTGCGCATCTCCTGGCCCATGGCCTTGATCATGGCTGGGTGGTTCGGCCAGGTCGGATCGCTGATCCAAATAGCCGCGCCCGGCGCTGCCCGGGCAATGAGTTCGAGGATCTGGCGCACCGCGCCGGTGCCGCCGGGAGTGTGGGCAAAGGCCAGGCGGTCCCGCGGCACGGCGTCCCCCAGGATCAGGTCGGCCATGGCGCTGTGAAAGGCCCCGTCACCCACCAAGGCGGTGTACGTTTTGGTGGTCTCTTCGTCCCAAAGCCGCCGCTCCGCGATTTTGACCGCGCGCATAATGGGCGTGTTGCCTGCAGCATCCTTATAGACACCCACGCCAAGGTCGATCTTGGTGTCGCGTGGGTCGGCGCGGAACATGCCCGCCAGTTCGATGATCTTGTCGGGCGGCTGGGGGATCAGGGCTTCGAGCATCGGTGTCTCCGGTCTTGGGTGTCGGTGGTGGTCGATCAGGGCGTTGCGGGCGGGTCAAGCGGGGCCTGTGGCAACCCTGAGTTCGTCATAGGCCCCCCATTCGGCCCAGGAACCATCATAAAGCGCGTGGTTGCGGTGCCCAATATGTTCGAGCGCAAGGTTCAGAACCGCCGCGGACACGCCTGATCCGCAGGTGGTGATGATCGGCCGCTCCAGGTCGACGCCCGCCGTGTCGAATGCCGCACGGATGGTGTCGCGGTCCTGCATGGTCCCTGCTTCGGTCAAAAGCGTGCCGAAAGGCAGGTTCCGCGATCCCGGGATATGGCCCGCGCGCAGACCTTCGCGCGGTTCGGGTGCCGCACCCTCAAACCGGTCCTGGGACCGAGCATCGACGATCACCGCCGAGCCCAGCTTTGCCGCCGCGGCAACCTGTGTGACATCCTTGACCAAGCCCGCGTTGCGCTGGGCGGTCATGTGTCGGTCACGCACGATGGGCGGCATGTCCTCCACCGGGCGGTCTTCGGCGCG
>JBCCMR010000017.1:0-17542 GCA_039026255.1 Pseudomonadota bacterium | reverse complement strand
TGCCCGCGTCGATGGCCGCTTGCAGGATCTCTTGCTGTCCGCCACGCAGGAAGTCGGCGTTGGGGTCCGTGGGGGAGCCCTTGATCATCACGTAGTTGCCTTCGGGCGCTGCGGCGAGCACGGCACGCGCCTGCATCCGGCCCACTTCCACGTTGTCGAAGGTCAGATAAAAGGCCCGCGGGTCCTCGATCAGGCGGTCATAGCCCACCACCGGGATGCCTTCGTTTGCGGCCGCTTCCACGGCCGGGCCAATGGCCTGGGCGTCCTGGGCCAGAATGATCAGCGCGTCCGCGCCCTGGGCGATTAGGCTTTCGACGTCCGACAGCTGCTTTGCCGCCGACGATTGGGCGTCTGCCGAGATATAGGTGGCGCCCGCGGCTTCGAGCGCGGCCTTGATGGCGGCTTCGTCGGTCTTCCAGCGTTCTTCCTGGAAATTCGACCAGCTGACCCCGACAGTCAGGTCCTGGGCGTAGGCAACGGCGCCGTAGGCAACGGTCGCCGCAGCCGCAAGCGCGGCAGTGATGCGTTTCATTGGTATCCTCCCTAGGGTTTTATCCCGCAGAGCCTGCGCGTTTGGCAGCTCCGAACCCTGGTGTAGCAGTTTTAATTTGAAAATCAAATTAAATCCGGCAATGCTGCAGGCGGGAGGATTTTCATGGGCGAGGTACGGCCAAAATGCGGGCGCCTTGCGATTTTCGCGCTGACCCAAAGGAGGCCCTGGTGAACGGTCCACCTGCAAAGACCAGACGTGCGTCAATGTTTAGCCGCGAGGCGCCTTCCCTGGGGCAGCCTGGTCGGCGAGAGACAAGCCGTGCGCGGCTTTTATCTGCGGTGCGGCGAACCGGCCCGGTGCCGCGCGTGGCGTTGGCAGATGCCACAGGCATCAGCCGCGCCACGGTTACCACGGTCACTGCCGAACTAATCGCTGCGGGGCTGATCGAAGAAACTGGCGGTCCTGGGCCTGCGCCTGGGGCTGATGCGCCCGGGGAAGGACGGGGTCGGCCCAAGGTCAACCTGGCCATCTGCGGCGACGCCCATCTGGTCGCCGGAATCAAAGTCGCCCACGGGGCGCTGTCGCTGGCGCTGATGGACTTTGCGGGACGCGTGCTCGACGAGGCGCCTAGCGATCTGCCTGCAACGGTGCTCGATCCCTGCGATCTGATCGCCGCTTTGGGGGGCGCGCTCGACCGCCTGATGGCCAACCACGGCGGGCGCGGGCGCCTGGCGGGGGTCGGGCTCGGAATGCCCGGGGTGGTCGACGCAGAGGCGGGCCAAGTGCTCTGGTCCCCGGCGCTGACCCGGCGGGGCGTGGCGCTTGGGCCAGAGGCCCGGGCGGCCCTGGGTGTGCCGGTCTTTGTCGACAACGACGCCAATCTGGTGGCCTTGGCCGAGATGAATTTTGGTATGGCCCGGGGCGCGCGCGATTTTCTGGTGGTGACCGTGGAGCGGGGTGTAGGCCTGGGCATCGTGCTCAACAACCGGCTTTACCGCGGCGCCCGCGGGTCGGGCGGAGAGTTCGGCCATACCAAGGTGCAGCTTGACGGCGCGCTTTGCCGCTGCGGCCAGCGCGGCTGCCTGGAGGCCTATGTGGCCGATTATGCGCTTTTGCGCGAAGCGGCGGTTCTGGGGGAGGGCGGCCCGACGCTGACGGTTGACACGCTTTTGGCCCAGGCAAAGGCGGGGCGCGGCATGGCCGCGAGCGTGGTCAACCGGGCCGGACGCATCTTTGCTATGGGGCTCGCCAATCTGGTGAATATTTTCGACCCCGAGGTGATAATCCTGGCCGGGGGGCCGCTCGCGCTCGATCATCTTTACGCCCAAGAGGTCATCGACGCGGTGGCCGATCCGGTGGTCGAGATCGGCCAGCCGCCGCCCCGGGTGGCGGTGCATCACTGGGGCGATCTGATGTGGGCGCGGGGCGCCGGAGCATATGCAATCGAAGGAGTGGAACATGCGGTACTGCAAAATATCAGCGATCCTGCTGCTTAGCGCGGCGCTGCCTGCGGGGGCGGCCTGGGCGGAAGCGACGACGGCGCCTGTGGCCTTTCGCCCGGTAGAGATGCCCGCCCACGCCTACGTTGGCGGATGGGAGCATTTTGTCGGCGGCGGTGTGGCGGTCTTTGACTGCGACGGGGACGGCCTGCCGGAGCTTTACGCGGCCGGTGGTTCGGCGCCTGCCGCGCTGATGCGCAACCGCTCTGACGGGGCCGTGCGGTTTGAGGCAGCTACTCCCGATGCGTTGGCCCTGACAGGTGTAACAGGGGCCTATCCACTCGATATCGACGGGGACGGCGTGCTTGATCTGGCGATCTTGCGGGCCGGTGAAAATGTCCTGATGCAGGGCAAAGGCGACTGCGGCTTTGAGCCGATGGCGATGGGTTTTACGTCCGCTGATCGGTGGACCACCGCATTTTCGGCCACCTGGGAACCCGGCGCGACGCGCCCGACGCTCGCCTTTGGCAACTATGTGGACCGCACTGACCCGGACGGGCCGTTCCGCGCCTGCGATGTCCATAGCTTTTACCGCCCGGACGGGGACGGCTATGGCGCCCCGGTAGAGTTGGCGCCGGGGTTTTGCGCGCTTTCGATGCTCTTTACGGACTGGGATCGCGCTGGACGCGCGGACCTGAGGGTCTCGAACGATCGCCACTACCACGGCGACGAAGGGGAAGAGCAGATGTGGGCTATGGAGGGCGCGCCCCGGCTTTATACCGCGGCGGACGGATGGCGGCGCCATGTGCTTTGGGGCATGGGTATCGCAAGCCGCGACATCGATGGCGACGGGCGCGCCGAGGTGATGTTGTCGTCGATGGGCGACCAGCGCTTGCAGTACCGCGACGGCGACGGGCCCGCCTATGCCGACGTGGCCTTCGAGGAGGGCACGACCGCACACACCCCCTATGCGGGGGCGGATGCGGGCAAACCGTCGACCGGGTGGCACGTGGAATTCGGCGACGTGCAAAACGACGGTCGCGACGATCTCTTTATCGCCAAGGGCAATGTGGACAGCATGGAAATGGCGGCGATGGCCGACCTCAATAACCTCCTGATTGCCCAGTCAGACGGCAGCTTTGCCGAAGCCGGGGCAAGCGCCGGGGTGGCCTCGCCCCACCGTGGGCGTGGGGCTGCGCTCGCGGACCTGGACGGGGACGGGCGACTGGATCTTGTGGTGGTCAACCGGCGCGCGCCCCTGGAGGTTTGGCAAAACGTCACGGAAAATGCCGGGCGTTGGCTGGCGGTGGATGTGGCGATGTCAGGGTCCAATACGCGCGCCGTGGGCGGGTTTATAGAGGTGGATGACGGTAGCCGCATTCACCTGCGCGAAATCATCGTGGGCGGCGGTCATGCGGGGGGCCAGGCGGGGCGGCACCACTTTGGCCTGGGCGCAGCTCAGACAGTGCGCCTGCGCGTAATCTGGCCCGGGGGTGAGCCAAGTCCCTGGCAAGAGGTCACGACCAACGCCACGGTGCGCGTGGACCGGTGACTACGCGCTGGGATAAATGGTGACGGAAAGGTTTTGCCGGTAGGGCCTCTCTGGCGTGGCGATCACGCTCGGGAAGTCCGGGCGGTTGACTGCGTTAGGCCAGCCTTGGGGCTCCAGGCAGAGCGCGCTGCGGGGTCCATGGGTCTGACCCGCCAGCGGCGTGTGGAGCGGGCGCAGATGGTCCGTGGTGTAAACCTGAATCCCCGGTTGATCGCTGACCAAGCTAAGGGTGAAGCGGCTACCCCGGGCGGTGGTCTGCGTCGGGAGGGTCTCTGGTATTACCGTGTGGTCCCAGGTGGCGTCGAGGCGCAGCCCGTCGATTAAGCTACTGCGGAGGGGCATCGGCCGATCAGGCATGCCATCCGCATCCACCGGCAGGTAGCGGCGGGCCGGCAAGGTCAGGACCGGCGCGCCACCAAGCGCATAGTAGACGTGCTGGGCAATTGAGATCGGGGTGGGTCGGTCCACCGTTGCGGTGATGGCGTAGAAGAGTGTTCTGTTTTCGAGATGAAGGTCGACGGTAATGGCTGCCTGCCCCGGGAAACCGCCTTCTCCGGGGGGAGAGGTATAGGTCAGTCGCGCGTGGCGCGGGCCGTTTGGGATGAGTTTGAAAAGTCGTGAGCTAAGCCCGTCGGCACCGCCGTGGAGGAGGTTTGATCCCTCGTTAGGTGGGATGCGCACTTCTTCGCCAGCAAGCGGAAAGGTGGCGCCAGCGATGCGGTTGGCAACCCGGCCCACAAGCGCGCCGAGGTAGTAGGGGTTTGTAGCGTAGGCGGCGGGGTCTTCGTAGCCCAAGATGGCGTTTTCGCCTGCGACCTGCCAAACTCGAAGGCTGGCACCGCGCGCAAGGATGTGGATGCAGGTATCGTCATGGGTGAGCCAATGAGAAGCGAGGGACATGGACGCAATATCGCGTGGTTCGCGGAACTGACGCGTCTTGAGCGACGCGTCAGCTAAGACGCGTCGTAAACGGCAGGTCTACCTGGCAAAAGTTCAGCAAAATCAATTTTGAAATTTCCCAAGGAGCCACCTCAAACTTCCACCACACCCAAATCCTCTGCCACCGAAACCGGCCCGCCAAAACTCTCCGCCGCCGCCGCAAGCGCTTCATCGCGGCGCGCATCCATATGCACGCGAAAATGTGTCAGCACGAGCTTTCCCACCCCTGCCCGCCGGGCCATCGCGGCGGTCTCGCTCGGGGTCGGCGTCAGCGAGGCCATTTCCGGGGATACTTCCTCGCCGTCCAAACGATAGCACCAGTGCAAAAGCATATCGGCCCCGGCACAAAACCGTTCGAAGGGTTTGGATGTTCCCGCATCCCCGGAGTAGACCAAGCTCCGCCCGCCCGCGAAAATCCGAAATGCCAGGCACATCAAAGCAGGCTGTGCGTGGGGCACTTCACAAGTCTCAATGCGCCAGCCGTCGCCTTCAATTGGGTCGCCAGCGCCGATTTCCGTTACTTTCGGGGTGGGCCATGGCCGCGGCAGCGTGCCGCCCCGCGCTTTCCAGACAGCCTGGCTTGGCGCGAGTTCAGTGCGCGCCATCAGGTCCCACCGTAAAACACCACTGCGCCCAAAGTACCCGTCGGTGATCTGTGCGATCGGCGCGGGACCCCAGACCAAGAGTGGCGGCGCGCCCGCGTCCCAGGCCCCATGAACGAGCCGCGGGTAGTCAAGCATATGGTCACTATGAAGGTGCGACAGCACCAAGTGCGTCACATCTGCTGGGCTGCGCCCGCTAGAGATCAACCGGTCCACCACCCCGCCGCCGCAGTCAAAAAGCAATCGATCATTGCCGATTTCCAAGAGATACCCGCTCGACGCGCGCCGGGCGTAAGCTTCCGGCGAGCCGGTTCCCAGGAAAGTGAGCTTCACGGAGACTAAGACTGGGCGGTCGGAGGCGGCGTGGCCCCCGGCGCGCCGAGCTTTAGGGCAGCATCACGCCCGCCAAGCCGCGCGATCAGCGCGTCCTGGTCGGCAAATGCCTGGGCGCTTACCGTCTCTGGGTCACAGATGCGGCGCAACTGAACTTCCAGACCGGCGCGCACATCGGCGCACGCGGGATCAGCCGCCCGGTCGTCACATTCCTCAGGGTCGCTTTCTAGGTCGTAAAGCTCCGGCGGGAAGTCCACGTAATAAATTAGCTTCCAGCGGCCGCAGCGTACCATAAATCCGCCGCTCACGGCCCCGGCCGCGTGGTATTCGGCAAACTGGGGGCGGTCTGCCGGTCCGTGGCGCAGCGATGCCAGGGGTGCGCCAACGCCCAACCCCCCCAAACCAAAATGGTCAGGGATCGTTGCAGCCACGTCGATCAGGCTAACCGGGGTATCACAGACCTCGGCCTCAGCGCCCGGGTGGGCCACGATAAGAGGCACAGCCACGCTTTCTTCATAGAAACTCGATTTCCCCCAAAGCCCGCGCGCGCCCAGGTTGTCGCCATGATCGGAAGCGTAGATGACCGATGTTGTGCCCGACAGCCCCGCGTCTGTGAGCGCGGTTAAGATGCGGCCAATATTGGCATCCATGAAACTGCATAGCCCGTAATAGGCCGCCCTCGCCGCGTGGCGCTCTGCCGGGTCGCGGAAATGGGCATCGCTATCCATAAGAGCGTTTTGTTTTTCCACCCAAGGGTGCCGGCGATAGCCGTCCTCGGGGCGCAACTTTATGGGTCCAAGATCACGCCCTGCGTAGCGGTTGTAAAAGGCTTCGGGCACCACCAGGGGAAAATGCGGCGCCACGAGCCCCACGTATAGGCAAAAGGGCTTGCTCTCTTCCTCGCTTGCCGAAGCGCCGCGTTGGGCGATCCAGTCGCATGCTGCCTGCGTCACTGATGTCTCGTAATTCGTGTAGGTGCTGTGGCCCGGGCCGATTTCATCGCCTAGCATGCGTCTTTTTGGGCTAACGCGTTCCGCTTCCCGGCGGATGGAAGCCCAAACCATCCCTACGCCACCAACGACATGCATCGGTAGAATTTCCTCGTCAAACCCTGTCTCGTCATCGGTTTTCCGGTAGTGCAATTTGCCGATAGACGCGCAGTCTACGCCCGAGCGCTGCAACACATGTCCCCAACTTTCGGGTGTACCGGTGTAAGGCATGGCGTTGTCCCAGTGACCCGTTTGGTGAGGGTAGCGCCCGGTTGCAAATGCTGCCCGGGCTGGGACACAGATCGGCGAAGGCGTCACGCAGTTGGTATAGCGGGTGCCGCGGGCGGCCAGAGCATCCAGGTGCGGGGTTTCCACAAACGGGTGCCCCGCGCAGCCCATTGCCCGCGCCTGGTGTTCATCAGACAGAATCACCAAGAGGTTTTGGCCAGGCTGTGTCATGGGTCGTCCAGCGCGGCTTCGATCGCGCTGATCCCTGCCAAAAGCCCAGCTTGTTCAGGGCCGCTCAAGCTCTTTGCAAGTGCCGCTTGGCGGGCCCGCATCGGCCCTAAAAGCCGCGTATGTTCTGTGATGCCTGCTGATGTCAAAGCCAGGATCTGGCGCCGTTGGTCGTCGGGGTCAGGGCGCGCTAAAACCCATCCGCGACCCATCATCGCCGTCAGGGCGCGGCTGACCTGACCTTTGTCAAAGCGCAGTTCTCGCACGATCTCCGAAAGCGTTGTCTCTCCCAGGGTATGGATTGCTGTCAACAGGCGCCACTGCGTTAAGGAAGGTCCCCCAAGCCCGCCGAGCACTGCCGCCGCTTGGGCATTGAGCCGGTTCTGCAACCGCGCTAGGCGAAACGTCAGCACTCCGTCAAGGTCCGCTAGCCGGCGTACCGGAGCATTGCCTCTCGCCGAGTTTCTTTTTTCATCGAGCATGGCGCAACCATGTCGGCATAAGGTTGAGCGGTCAACTTATTTTGCAGCTTCCCATCGCGCAGGCCAAATATAGTTGACAGGTCAACTTACATATGGATGATCCAGGGGTAGACGATATCAGGGAGGATCGTATGAAACGTGTTATAACAGCGGCGGTGACCGCTTTGGCGATGGCGCTGACAGGCGCGACCGCGCCCCTCGCCGGGGGCCACGGCTGGAAACCGGAGGGCCCGATCAAGATGATCATAGCTTTCCGGGCCGGCGGCGGGGCGGATACCCAAGCGCGGCTGATTGCAGAGCAGATCGAAACCGCCACCGGTTGGAAAATCATCCCCGAACAGGTCACCGGCAAAGGCGGACTCAACGCTGCCGTTGCGCTGAAGAAAGAGCCCGCGGACGGAACGTCCATCGCCATGGTTGTGACCGAAACCCTAGGCTACAACGCCGCCTCGGCCCCGGGGGCCGGCATCACTCCCGCGGACGTAACAGGCCTGACCACCACCGCGGGGTTCCAGATGGGTGTTGTTGCGCGTTCTGACAAAGGGTGGAAAACCTTTGACGATATGGTCGCCGCGGCCAAGGCAGGCGAAGAAATTCGCTTTGGGGTGATGTCCCCGAAACTGGCCGATCTGGCGTTTCTTCTGGGCGAAGCGAACGGCGTGGAGTTCAACATTGTGTCGGTGCGCGGCGGCAAGGCTGTCATGAACGGCGTCACGGCGGGTGACATGGACGTGGGCTTTATGGCTGGCATTCAAGCCAAAGGGGTGGCTGCCGGTGACCTTGTGAACCTGGCGTCGGCACTGTCGGAGCCGCTCAAGCAGACGCCAGAAGCAAAAACAATGGCCGATCTGGGCGTGCCGTTCAACGCCGACGGCCACTTCGTTTTTGTGGCCCCTGCGGGCCTACCCGATGAGGCGCGCAAAGCACTGACCGGTGCTATTTTGGCGGCGGTTGGAGATGGCAAGGCCAACCAGATGATCACGGCCGCTTTTGGCGGACCGGTGACCATTTCGGGCGCTGACCTGGACAGCCTTTTGGACGAAGGTTTTGCGGGTGCTGCCGCGCTGATGGAGGCGGCCCAGTAGACCCATCCTCGGGCCGCAGCCTTTTGGTTGCGGTCCAGAAACCGACAGGCACCATGCGGCATCAGACGGGAACCGCAATGCCGATTACGTACTATCCAAAGGAGACCGGAACATGGACAAACGCCTGCCGTTTTCGATCTTGGTCGGCCTTTTCTTTGTGCTTTTTGCTGTGCTTTTGGTGGTCGTTTGGGTGCCGCTTGATACCGATACAAGCTACGTGGAAAAGGTACGCCGGCGCCTTGTGATAGGGGACGCATTGGCGCCCACGGTGGCCGGAGCGCTGATCTTTTTGGGCGGGCTTTTGACGCTTTTGCAAACTTGGCTGACGCGTCCGGGCGGCGAGTATGCAAACCAACCCGTGGACGACCCGCGCCTAACCCGCACCAATTTCATTTTTCTCGCGGCATTCCTGGGGACCGTCGCGCTTGCCTTTTCCGTGATGGCCTGGGCGGGGCCCCTAGCGGTTGCCCTGGCCGGGGTCGGCGGGGAAGAGGGCTACCGCGTTCTACGCGACACGGCACCCTGGAAATATATCGGCTACTTTCTGGGGGGAACCGGGCTTGTCACCGTGATCATCTGTGGGATCGAGCATCGCTTTTCGCTGCGCGCGATCCTGATCGGCGCCATTGCCGCCGCAGCCATGATCGCGATCTATGACCTGCCATTTGATGACCTTTTGTTACCCCCGAACGGTGATTTCTGATGGGTGCCACGGATTATATCTGGTTGGGCATCCTAGCCGTTTTTCAGGGACCCGAAATCGCCACGATCGCGGGGGTCACCATTCCCGTGACGCTGGTCATGATTCTTTCTGGCTTTTTGGTGGGTATCCTTGTGGGCTCAACCCCGGGCCTTGCAGGACCGATGGCTATGGCAGTGTCATTGCCGATCTTGATTTCCATTTTTGGTTTTACGCCGGATGCGCTTTTGCCGGTTATGGGTTTTCTGATTGGGATCATGAAAGGCGCCACAATTGGCGGTGCGGTGCCGGCGATCCTTTTCAATACGCCAGGTACGCCGGATGCTTATATGACAACGCTTGACGGCTATCCGATGGCCCAGGCGGGCCAGGCGAAAAAGGCCCTGAAGGTGGCGCATTTTTCATCCGCGTCTGGGGATACGTTTTCAGATGTGGTTCTGATTGTTTGCGCGCCTTTCCTGGCCATTTTGGTGGAGGCCTACCTAGACCTGCCAGAAAAAACCGCGCTTTTGATTCTATCCTTGGCGTTTATTAGCGCCGTTATTGGACGCTCTGTGGGCAAGGGGCTGATCTCGATGGGTCTTGGGCTCCTCGTGGCGTTTGTCGGCACGGGTGAGGATTTCTACCCGAGACTTACCGGCGGGTCTGAGGCCCTGGCCAGCGGCTTTCCCATCGTCGCCGCGATCCTAGGTGTGCTGATCCTGGGCGAGGTTTTTCGCGGGATCGAAGATCTTTATCACGAACACCGCGCGGCCAAGCAACCACCGTCGCGCCCACAAATGGCGGGCCAGGGGCTGGGCTGGGGCGACATTCGCGGGCTGATGCCCTACATTGCGCGGTCCGCAGTCATCGGTACGGTGATCGGCGCGCTTCCAGGGATCGGATCGACGTTGGCAGCCACGCTGGGCTACACCATGGGGCAGGGGCGTCACGCACGGCGCCGGGCGCCTGGTGCGCCCCGTTTTGGCGAAGGCGCGCCCGAAGGCATCGCCGCCACCGAGGCGGCCAACAGCTCCGTCAGCGGGGCCAACCTGATCCCCGTGCTGAGTCTGGGCATCCCTGGCAACGCCGCGGCGGTTTTCCTAATCCTGGCGGCCGACAGCATCGGGGGCTTTAACCCCGGGCCCGGGGTCTTTCGCTTCACCGCCGATGAAATCAACCCAGAGCTGGTGGTGGCCTTTGGTCTTTTCACCTGCATGATGGTGGCCAACTTGCTCAACTGGACCGTGGGCGGCGTCTTTATGCGCGCAATGGCAGTCATGATCCGGGTGCCTAAACACATCCTTTTGCCGGTTGTTCTGCTGCTCACACTGACGGCGATCTACGTGCAAGAGACGTCGCTCACGGCGCTTTGGTTCACGGTGGGCTTCGGGGTTCTGGGCTATGCTATGCGGCGGGTGGATATGTCGCCCCTGCCGTTTGTCATCGCGTTTATCCTGGGTGGGCGGCTTGAAGACACGGCCCGCCAGGCTTTTTCGGCCACCGGCGGGGACCCATGGTTTCTTTTCTCGTCCCCCACGGCGATCATTTTTGTCCTGGCCACGGTTGCGGTCGTTGCTTGGGCCATGCGCCCCAAACCCACCGACCTGGCCCCCGTATCCCAATCAAGAGACACCCCGTAATGACCCAGCGTCCCAACATCCTTTTGGTATCCAGCGACCAGCAGCGCGCCGACTGCTTTGGCCATATGGGACGGCGCATCAAGACCCCGCACTTGGACCACTTCGCCACCCAGGGCACCCGGTTCCAGAACGCGATTACACCCACGGTGGTTTGCCAGCCCGCCCGCGCCAGCATCCTCACGGGCCAACTGTGCCGGACCCATGGGGTGCACGACAACGGCATCGACCTGGACCCGGCCATCGGCGAGCGCGGCTTCGCCGGGTCCTTGGCGGCCGCAGGTTACCAGACCGCCTATTTTGGCAAGGCGCATTTTTCCACGTTCAACAACTATGCTCCCACGGGCACGCCCGAATGTGTGGCGTCTTCGGGCGATTACGGCCCGGACTGGTACGGGCCTTACATGGGCTTCAACCATGTGGAGATGATGCTCATCGGCCATAACTGGTTCCCGCCCGAGGCCCCGCCCAGGGGACAGCACTACGAACGCTTCTTTCACGCCGACGGGCGCGGGGCCGAAAAGATGGCCGCCTACTGGAAAAACGCCGGCGACACACAAGGGGCCGCGCAGACCTGGCATTCCATGCTGCCCGAAGCCTGGCACAACACCCCTTGGACTGCCGACCGCGCGATAGAATGGCTGCGCCACGGGCGCGTCGACGACAGTCCGTTTTGCGCCTGGGTCAGCTTCCCAGACCCGCACCACCCGTTCGACTGTCCCGAGCCCTGGTCGCGGCTCCATGATCCGGCCGAGGTCGACCTGCCCAAACACCGCACCCGCGATTTTGAACGCCGCCCCTGGTGGCACGAGGCGGTAGTCACCGCCGAACCCGCGGGCACGAAGGAGCACGCCGAAACGCGCAAAGCCTACAGCCGCATTCCGCCCCAGTCGGACGCCCAACTGGGCGAGATCATCGCTAACACCTACGGACAACTGGCGCTGATCGACCATCACTTCGGGCGTATGATGCAGGTGCTCGACGAATTGGGGCTCAGCGAAAACTCCTATGTCATCTACATCTCGGATCACGGCGATTGGCTCGGTGACCACGGGCTCGTTCTAAAAGGGCCGATGCACTACGACGGGCTCCTGAAGGTGCCGCTGATGGTGCGGGGCCCGGGCATTGCGCCCGGTGCGGTGAACGTCGAGCCGGTGTCCACGCTCGACCTGGGTGCCACGTTCTGCGACTGGGCCGGGGCGGCGCCGCTTCTGCCCCAGCACGGGGAAAGCCTGGTGCCGGTCCTGGCGGGCGAGGCAACCCGGGAGGCCGCGCTGAACGAATGGCAGCTTTTACCGACGCGCACCGGGGTGGCGCTGTCGCTGCGCACGGTGCGCACCCGCAATGCCAAGCTGACTGTCGATCTCATCTCGAGCGCGGGCGAAATGTATGACTTGGTTGCCGACCCCGACGAGATGCAGAATATTTTCGACGATCCGGCCCACGGCGCGTTGCGCATCCGGCTCGAGGCGCTTTTGGCCATGCGTCCCGACGACATCACCCCTGATCGGGTGCAGGTAGGCATGGCCTAGGCAGCGCCCTTTGGCTAGGCTTTGACCCGTGGACCGGAAAGGGGACAGCCATGCAGCACGTGGTGATCGTTGGGGCGGGCATCGTCGGCGTGTCGACAGGTATCTGGCTCCAGCGGGCGGGCTACCGCGTGACGATCGTGGACCGCGACGGCCCCGCGGCGGGCGCATCCTTTGGCAATGCGGGGGTGCTGGCGGCGGGGGCCTTTGTGCCGGTGACCGTGCCCGGCATCCTGCGAAAGGCGCCGGGCATGCTCTGGGACGCGGATGCGCCGCTTTTCCTGCGCTGGGGATATCTACCGCGGCTTTTGCCCTGGCTTCGGCGATACCTGGGTTATGCCCGTATGGACCACGTGTATGATTACGCTCGGCATATGGCCACGCTTTTGGCCGACAGCCAAGCCCAGCATAAGGCCTTGGCGGCGGGCACCGGGGCCGAGCGTTTCATCGGCGACGAAGACTATGTGTTCGGGTACCCCACCGATGCCGCGGCCCAGGCCGACGCCTGGGGTTTTGACCTGCGGCGCGACCACGGCGTGCGCTTCACTGCTATGTCTGGGCGGGATTACCAGGATATCGATCCGATTTTTGGCAATGCCTTCGCCCGGGTGGTGATCTGTCACGATCACGGCCGCATCAGTGATCCGGGCGCCTATTTGCAAGCGCTATTTAATCACTTGATTGCCCAAGGCGCCGCTTTTGAACGCGCCACCGTCGAGGATGTGATCCGCGACAGCCTCGATACCGGGGTCATCCGGGCGCTGAAGACGGACCGGGGCCTGATTGAGGGTGACGCGGTTGTGCTGGCCACCGGGGCCTGGTCCAAACCCCTGGCTGCGCGTCTGGGTGCCGACCTGCCCCTTGAGGCAGAGCGCGGGTATCATATCGAGCTCATTGAGCCGTCGGCTACACCGAAAAATCCCGTGATGGTGGCCCAGGGCAAGTTTGTGATCACCCCTATGGACGGCCGCATTCGCTGCGCAGGCGTGGTGGAATTTGGCGGCCTAACTCCTGCGAAATCCGCCGCACCCCTGGCCATGCTGCGTCGCCAAGTGGCGCGCTTCTTGCCCGATGTCACCTACACGCGCATGGACGACTGGGTGGGCCATCGACCGGCGCTAGCCAGTTCTTTTCCCGTGCTTGGTCCCACGGCCCCGGGTGCCAACGGTTATTTGGCGCTGGGCCACCAGCACGTGGGCTTGACAGGGGGACCCAAATCAGGCCGGATTATAGCGGACCAGATCACCGGGGTCGCGACCAACCTCGACCTAGCCGCATTCGATCCGGCACAATACAAAAAAGATGTCGCCTGATGCGGGCGACCGCCTGAATCAGGGAGACACCTCATGAAAACATTCACTGTCGCTGCAGCATTTGCCCTAAGCGCAACCACCGCCCTGGCTGGGGGACATGCCCAGAAATGGGACATGCCGATGGCCTATGCCGCCACCAATTACCATTCGGAAATGGGCGTGGTCTTTGCCGACAAGGTCCGCGAATATACCGAAGGTGCCATCGACATCACCGTCCACCCGGGCGGCAGCCTCTTCAAGGGCGGCGAGATAAAGCGCGCCATCCAGACGGGCCAGGCCCCCATCGGCGAACGGTTCATGTCCGCCCACGCCAACGAGGCACCGCTTCTGGGCTGGGACAACTTGCCGTTCATCGCCACAAGCTATGACGCAAACTCAAAGCTGTGGGCTGCGGCCAAAGACAAAGTGAACGCGCAGCTTTCGGACCTGAACCTGGTCGCGCTCTACACCTGCCCTTGGCCCGGCCAGGGCTTCTACTTCAACAAACCCGTAGGCTCGTCGAGCGACACTCAAGGGGTGAAGTTCCGCAGCTATAATTCTGCTACCGCCACCTTCGCCGAAGAGCTGGGCATGGTGCCGGTGCAGGTCGAAGCCGCTGAATTGAGCCAAGCGCTTGCCACGGGCGTGGCCGAAGCGTTCATTTCGTCGGGGTCCACCGGCTATGACCGCAAGGTTTGGGAACATCTGACCCATTACTACAAGGTCAACGCCTGGCTTCCGCGCAACTACGTGATGGTTAACAAGCAGGTCTGGGAAGGGCTCGACGACGCGACCCGGGCCGGGGTCCAGAAGGCCGCCGACGAAACTGGCGCCGCCTGCGCGGCGAAATCCGAGGAACTGGCCAACTGGTATTTTGAGCAGCTTTCCGCAAACGGCATGACCGTCGAAGACGCTGGCGCCGACTTCCTGTCCGAACTTGAAGAGATCGGCGCGAAGATGACTGCGGAATGGCTCGAGACAACAGGCGCCGACGGCAAAGCCATCCTCGAAGCCTACCAGGCCACGAACTAAGCAATCACGAAGACAGCGCGCGGGCAAAGTGGCGGGACACACCCGCGGCCCCTGCGCGCCGGTCATACATCTGCTGCAGGGGAAACGCCCATGGGTGACTGGCAACCGGTAATGGGCCTACCCCTTTGGGCCTGGATTTTTGTGGCGCCCACAGCGTTGGCTGCGCTTCTCTGGGCAACCCGACCCCGCACGCTGTTGCGCCCTGTCTGGCGCATCCTGGACGCGGTTTATACTGGGGCGGGCGTTCTCGCAGCCTTTTTTATGATGGTGATCCTCGGGCTGATCGTGGCGCAGATGGTGGCCCGGTGGTCCGGTGTGACCTTCCCTGGGTCCACCGCGTTTGCGGGTTACGCCATGGCCGCGACCAGCTTTTTTGCCCTGGCGCACGCCCTGACACACGGGGCCCACATCCGCGTTTCGATCCTTCTGAACGCGAACGCCTTTACCCGGCGATGGCTTAATGCGGCGGCCATGCTTGTGGCGGCGATCACTGCCACCTACTTCGCGCGCTTCGCCATCAAAACCAACTTCATCTCCGAGATGCTCAACGACCGCACCCAGGAAACCGACAAAGTGCCGGAGTGGCTTTTGACCGCCGTCACCATGCTTGGCACCTGGCCCTGGGAATGGGGGGATCTTTGGGCTCGGTCCGGGTCGGAGTGGGTCTTCACCCCGGTTTGGCTGCCGCAACTGCCGATGAGCGTAGGCACTGTCCTTTTGGCGGTCGCGCTTTGGGACTACCTCGTCCGGCTTTTGGTCGATGATCGCCGGATCGAAGCGGAGAGCGTGGAATGACCGAGCTTTACGCAACTATCATTTTCCTCTTTGTGCTTTTTGTTCTGCTAGGCTCTTCCGTCTGGATCGGACTTGCCTTGATGGGTGTCGCCTGGGTGGGGATGGAGCTTTTCACCACCCGCCCGGCGGGCGACGCCATGATCACCACGATCTGGACAGGCGCTAGCAGCTGGACCCTGACGGCGCTGCCGCTCTTCATCTGGATGGGCGAAATCCTCTACCGCACGCGGTTATCGCAGGACATGTTTCGCGGGCTTGCACCTTGGATGCGGCCCCTGCCCGGGGGGCTTTTGCACACCAACATTGCCGGCTGCACGCTCTTCGCAGCGGTTTCGGGCTCTTCGGCGGCCACTTTGACCACGGTAGGTAAGATGTCGATCCCCGAACTGCGCGCCCGGGGATACCCAGAATATATGATTATCGGCACGCTGGCCGGGGCGGCGACGCTCGGGCTTATGATCCCGCCGTCGCTCACGCTGATCGTCTACGGGGTTTCGATCAACGAAAGCATCACCAAACTCTTTATGGCTGGCATCATCCCCGGGCTTGTGCTGGCTGGGCTCTTCATGGCCTACATTGTCGCCTGGCACCTGCTGCGCCCGTCTGAGAGGCCCGCCCGTGAAGCATCTATCCCGTTTGCAGAAATGCTTAGCGAAAGCCGTTTTCTGATCCCGGTGCTTTTGCTTGTGTTGGCGGTCATCGGATCGATTTACGCGGGCCTTGCCACCGCGACCGAGGCCGCCGCCGTGGGGGTGATCGGTGCCCTGACGCTTGCCGCCGCCCAAGGGTCGCTGACCTGGGCGACGTTTTCAGCGTCGCTCATGGGGGCCACGCGTACCAGCGCCATGATCGCGCTCATCTTGATGGGCGCGGCGTTCCTGTCGCTCTCCATGGGCTTTACCGGACTGCCTCGGGCGCTGGCTGCCTGGATCGACGAAATGGGGCTGAGCCCGATCACACTGATCGCCGCGCTGACCGTCTTCTACATCATCCTCGGTATGTTTTTGGACGGCATATCTTCGGTTGTGCTGACCATGGCCATTGTCGAACCCATGGTCCGCCAGGCGGGGATCGACATGATCTGGTTCGGCATTTTTGTGGTTGTGGTGGTCGAGATGGCCCAGGTGACGCCGCCAATCGGGTTCAACCTCTTTGTTCTTCAGGGCATGACGCGCCACGAGATAGGCTACATCTCGAAGGTCTCGCTTCCGATGGTGGGGCTGATGCTCTTGATGGTGGTGATCCTCGTGGCTGTGCCTGACCTGGCGACTTGGCTTCCTGAGAACCTGCGCCAGGCACCGGGTTAGGGTCCCGCCGGTGGCGCATCCGGCAAAGGTCAGCGTGCTAAAGCTTGACACGGGCTTTCCCCGGGTTCCGGGCGACGTCGCTGCACCAGAAACCTGGGTTGCCCCGCCCGAGATCATCACCATCCCGCGCGCCACTGTGGCGGCGGTAGTGCACGACGCAAGTCCGCCGCTTGCGGCCTTTCTGAAGGCAGCGAAACGAGTTGCAGGTCAGGTTGCCACAACCTCCTGCGGGTTTCTTGCGCCCTATGGTGCCGCCTTGGCCCAAGCTGCTGCGGTGCCTTTCGTGGGATCGGCGCTTGATGCGTTGCCCAGGTTGGAGGCGCGTTTTGGGCCTGGACAAGTGCTGGTCATGACCTATGACGCTACGGCGTGCCGGGCGCTGGGTGTTTCGGCACCGGTCTTGGGTCTGCCGCCGGGGAGCCATCTGCGCGAGGTGATCGCCCAGGATCGGCCCGCCTTGGACGGTCGCCGCGCTGGGCAAGAGGTTTCAGCGCTTTTGGCCACACGGGTCGCGGTTAGCCGGCCAGCAGCGCTCCTTTTGGAATGCACAAACCTACCCCCTTACAAAGCCGCCCTGCGTGAGGTTTTTGACGGTCCCATCTTCGACATCCTGACCGAAGTGGAGCGCACCGTGCCCGGAACCGTGCGGCCGCGCTGGCGGTAAAGCTGCGCCAGGTTCTCCGGCGTTGGCAGAAACCGCGGGCGCGGGAATTGAGTATTTGTACAGAGAAGAAGGCGGGACCGGTGTTTTAAATTTCATACCGTTTTCCCTAACCTGAGCGGCGACAACCGAACCGTCGCCGCCTGGCCGCCAACTTGTTCATCCTGGTGCGCAACGCGGATCGATCCCGGCCAAGGAACAGGCCCGTTTCGGATTGTAACCCTTGGTCTTCATGGC
>JBCCMR010000016.1:0-18706 GCA_039026255.1 Pseudomonadota bacterium | reverse complement strand
CGGCTGGCCTGAGGCCGCTATGGCTGGCGCGTTGGGCGTGGCGCTTAGCGGTCCGCGCAGCTATAGCGGGGCAAAGACCGACGATCCCTTTGTGAATGCGTCCGGCGACCGGGATATCGACGAAAACGCCGTGGACCGGGCTGTAAGCGCGCTAGACCGCTCCTGGGCGGCCATGCTGGCCGTGTTAGGCGTTTCGGTGGCGCTGATTTGGCTTATTTAAATATCAAACGTACCTGCGGCGGGCGTTTAAAGGCTTCGGTTAAGAAGCTTCTTTCGTCACACGCGATAGGACCCGATGCGATGCAAACGTGCGGCGTTGGATGTTGAAGCCGGGCCTTGATGTCGGCCGAAAAAGCGCGGCGCCCAAATAAAGATGGCAACAAGCCTCCGCCCGCCGGCCGAAGTCGCTGCGTCAGCTTTCGCGGAGCGCCCGGTTAAAATAGTCCATCATGGGTTTCGTTAGGTAACTAAGCGGGCTGCGATCTTCGGTTTTGATAAACGCTTCGACAGGCATGCCCGGCAAAAGCTCCACCTCGCCCAACCGTTCTAATTCGCCTTCGTCGGGTAGGATCTCAGCGCTATAGTAGCTGATGCCCGTTACCTCGTCTTGGAAGACGTCTGCGGACACCTTGGTCACCTTGCCAAAGATCTCGGGCGTAGTGCGTTGGTCGAAGGTGGAAAAGCGCAGCGACGCTTCTTGGCCCGGGTGCACCTGGTCCACGTGGATTGCCTCAATCCGGCTGCTGATCACGAAGGGGCTGTCCTGGGGGACCACGTAAAGGATCGGGTCCGCCGCGCGCACCACCGACCGTAGCGCATGCACAGTGAGCCCATGGACGCGGCCTCCCATCGGCGCACGTACGTCCATACGGCTGAGCGTTTCCGTCAACGACAGTCGCCGTTCGCGCATTTCAATTTCTGAATAGTTGAGGTCGCGCAGGGTGGTGATCGCCTCTTCCCGGCGGCGCGAGGTCAACTGCGTGATCTGAAGATCAGTTTCGGCAATCTGAGCCCCACCCCGGGCTGCTGCTGCTTCCAGTTCGCCAATGCTGCCGTTGAGCCGCGCCGCCTCCCGTTCGAGGGCAAGCACTCGGCTGGCCTGGGTCAGTTCCCGGGCCAGAAGGCTGCGCTGGTCATCTAGCTCTTTTTCGATCAGCTCTACCTGAAGTTGCGACGAGGCAAGCTGCGCCTGCACCCCGCCGATCTGGAGTCGCACTTGCTGCTTGCGCTCGGTCAACTGTTCGACCTGCTGGTCAAGACTATCCCGGCGCGCTTCAAACAGCCGGGTTTGTCCCGCAATCAAGTCAGCGATTTCTTGGTTAGTTTTGGCCCGTTCCCAAAGTTCCGGATCGAATGCAAGTGTGTCGTCGCCATCCCGCTCCGCCTGCAAACGTGCGCGCCGGGCCATGATTTCGTCCAGCTGGCCCTCCACGGTCGAAAGTTCGCTACGCAAGAGTTTGTCATCAAATCGGATAAGCACGTCGCCTGCCGAGACCACGTCGCCTTCCTTAACGTTGATCGCGCCAACCACACCTCCCTGAGGATGCTGCACCACCTGTCGGAGGGTCTCCACCTGGATCATGCCGCTAGCGATGATTGCGCCGGAAATGGTCGCAAAATTCCCCCAGATGCCTAGAACGCCAAAAAGTACGCCCACCGCAGCCATGCCAAAAAACATCGGCCTTTTGGCGGACCACTTTTTGCGGGCGGGGGCCTGGGGCGCGCCGCCCGGTTGCATCTGCATCTGTCCAAGTTGCATGGCGATTACGTCCGTTTTTGATCGGTTTGGTCGGCGGGGGTGACGGCCGTGGCCGGTGTGCCTGATGTGTCTGTGCCCGGCGTGGCATTGGCGGCGGGCTCTGCGGTGCCGTTTGCTGTGCCGTTGCCCGCGCCACTGCCATTTGCCCGGCCGTTCCCATGGCCGTTTGGCGCTGGCGTTGGCGCGGGACTCGGCGGCGTGGTTGTCATCGGCTGCACTTTGCCTAGAGGCTGCGGTTGACCGATTGGCGCCCGGGGGGTCTGACCTGCCATACGCCGGGGCACGGCTCCTTTTACCGCTTGGGCCGGGGCTCCGGATTTGATGGCGTCGGTGATCTGGTTGACGTTTTTGACCTGCTCTTTGAGCACCTCGTCCCTAGGACCGAACGCCTTGCGCATGCCACCCTCCAACACCAAGAGCATTTCGCATTCAGCGATAGCCGCCGGGCGGTGTGCCATGATTATCACCGATTTGTCTTCGTCTTTCATCGCGCGGATTGCGTCGTTGAGCGCGTTCGAGCCTACGCTATCGAGGTTTGAGTTCGGCTCATCCAGCACCAGGATCATCGGGTCACCGTAAAGCGCTCGCGCAAGGCCCAGACGCTGACGCTGGCCACCCGACAGGCGCCCGCCGAAGTTTCCGATGGGGGTGTCGTACCCCTGGGGCTGTTCAAGTATCATATCGTGGGCGCCAGCCTTTTTAGCGGCTGCGACTACCGCTTCGGGGTCGGGGGCTTCGGACATGCGCGCAATGTTCTCGGCGATTGTCGCGTCAAAGAGCGTCACGTTTTGGGGCAGATACCCTACGTAGCTGCCCAGCACATCCGGATCGTAATTATCAAGTGACGCCCCATCGAGCCGGATGCGCCCAGATGCAGGTCGCCAGATGCCGGTGATCACCCGCGCGAGCGACGACTTGCCCGCCGCCGACGGGCCGATCACACCGAGCGCGGTGCCCGGTTTCACCTCAAAGCTGACCATGCGCAGGCTGGCCTGGCTTTCGCCAGGGGGCACAGCGGTTAGGTTCTCGGCCCGCAGATGAGCGCGGGGTTTGGGCAGGGGCGTGCGCGCGACCTCTTCAGGGACGGCTTCAAGCAGCCGCGAAAGGTTGTACCAGCCCTGGCTGGCCCTTTGCACCAGGGGCCACTGTCCGATGGCCATTTCAATAGGCGCAAGTGCACGACCCATTAGGATCGAACCGGCAATCATCGCACCAGGTGTGAGTTCGTTTTGCAGCACCAAATAGGCGCCAAGCGCCAGCATTGCCGACTGCAAAAATAGCCGAAACGCCTTAGTGAACGAGGAAAAGCCGCCGGTCAGGTCGCTTGACCCGATCGATGCTTCAAGCGATTCGTCCCGGGTTTTGCGCCAGCGTGCCATTACCGCAGAACGCATCCCAAGGCCTTGAACTACCTCACGGTCGTCTCGAATATGATCGGCAAAGCTGTCAGCCTGGGTGGATTTAACCTGGGCGTCGATCACCCCGCGTTTTGACAGCCACTGGTTGATCATTGTGACAACGATCAAAAGCGCGCCGCCGGCGATAGCGAGATATCCCAGAAGCGGGTGAAAAAGGAAAATCGCTGTTGCAAAGATTGGCGTCCACGGGATGTCGCACACCGCAAAAAGCGCCGGCGACGTCATCAGCTTTTGCACCGATTCTAGGTCACGCAAGCCGGTATTCACCTTGTCGCTTTGCCCCGGTGGGGTGGGTGCCCGCAGAACCGCCTTAAAGACCCGTTCGTCCAAGTCTGTCTGAAATTGCGCACCCGCCCGGGCCAAGACGCGACCCCGGGCCCAGTCCAAAATGCCAAACATGAGGTAAAGCATTGCCACCAGAACAGTCAGGGCAACCAGGGTGGCTTCGGATCTGCTGCCGAGCACCCGGTCATAAACCTGGAGCATAAAGATTGGTCCCGTCAGCATCAGCAGGTTTACGAAAACCGAAAAGAAACCCACTGATACAAACAGTTTGCGCGACCTTTTTCGCACATCGCGCATCTCTGCCAGGCCGCGTGGGTATACTGTTTTTTGCCCGCTCATCGTTGAAAGCCCGCCTCTATCCCCGCCCAGGGTAATTCCCGGTAGTTCTGTTTAGTTGGAAATCGCCCAAACCCTACACGCCCGCCGTCGATGTTTGAAGCCCTCGCTTGGCGGGTAAGTGACACGGGTCAAGTATATTTTCAGTTACCCTCCGTCGGGGCCAATCGACAGGGTGGGGGTTTGACGCTATGTCTAGCGCCTGACGATAAAGACTTTGGACTGCCCAAAACATGTTTCGCACTCTCGCCGTCTGCGCGCTTCTTGCCTCACTTGCTGCGTGCTCGGTGCCGCCGCCGGGCGATTTGGTCTATGACCCAAGTGAACCCGCCAACCGTAAAGTTCACAACTTTAACAAGGCACTGGACAGACAGTTCCTTTCACCTGTCGCAAAGGGCTACGGCGCCGTAGTGCCATTGCCGGTAGATCGTGCGGTTTCCAACTTTGCCACCAATGCCGGTATCCCGGGCGAGATCATCAATTCGACACTTCAGTTGAATTTTGAAGATGTGGCGACAAACACGATCCGCTTTGTCACAAATACCGTCTTCGGCGTGGGTGGTATTTTTGACGCGGCCACATGGTTGGGCATGACCGACGACGTTGATACGGATTTCGGCGAAACACTATTCGTTTATGGCCTGCCCGAAGGGGAGTATCTGGAACTGCCGATTTTTGGTCCAAGCACCGAACGGGCTGCCTGGGGCCTTGTGGTGGACTTTTTTCTCGACCCCTTCGGCGCGATTGCGCCCAGTGACATCGCCCAAGCCTCGGGTGCGATCTATGTTGTTGATAAGGTAGGCGACCGAAACGAGTTCGACTCTGTCATATCAGGCATCCTTTATGGGTCCGAAGACAGCTATGTTACCGCGCGCTCGCTTTACCTGCAGAACCGACGGTTCAAGCTGCAAGGCGGCTCCGTCGATGTGGATAACTTGGAGGATCCCTATGCGGATTGACCCCTTGAACCGCCGCCGCCTCATGGCGCTTTTGGCGGCTGCCGGCAGCACCGCCGCGGCGCGGCCGAGCTTTGCACTCAGCGCCGGTGAAGCGGAAAACCTGGTAAATGCGCTGACCGCAGACATTTTTAAAGCAATCAACTCCGGCAAAGCCGGGGCGTCTCTTTATAGGGATTTTGAGCGGCTTTTCGGGCGATATGCGGACGTCAACGTGATCGCGGCAAGTTCGCTTGGGGTGGCGCGGCGTCAGGCGTCGTCGTCACAGTTGCGCGCCTACACGGACGCCTTTTCCGGCTACATCGCGCGCAAATACGGCAAACGGTTTCGGGAATTCATCGGTGCCGAGGTGAACGTACGCCGGTCCCAAAAAACCCAGCGGGGCTTTTTGGTGACGAGCGATGTGAAACTGCGTGGGTCGTCACCGTTTGTGGTCCAGTGGCAGGTGTCTGACGCGTCGGGCCGCACGCGGGTCTTCGACCTGATCATCGAAGGCATATCGATGCTACGCCTTGAGCGGGAAGAGATTGGCCAGATGCTAGACCGTCGGGGTGGCAATATTGATCGGCTGATCAACGACCTTCGCACCGCAGGCTAGGACACCGGGTTGGGCGGCCGAAAGATCCGGTCGCCCTGTGGTCAATGCGCCCTATTACGGGTCGAACGCTTCAATATCCGCCAAAATCTCCAGTCGCTGCAGTACGGCTCTAAAGATACGCAGCTCTTCGGCACTGCATGACGCCTCGATAATCCGTTGCCTTTGGTGCATGTGCGGCAGCGTTTTTTCAAAGAGCGCACGGCCTTTGGGTGTCAGGCTGATTTTCTGCACCCGCTGGTCCGCCTTCGACAGCCGGGTCTCCACGTAGCCTTCAGCTTGTAACGTTTTGAGCGTCCGGGACACCAGCCCCTTGTCGATTGCCGACCGGCGCACCAATTCGCGCGACGTTGTCTCGGTCACATCGCCCAAAAGCGCCACCACCCGCCATTGGGGCAGCGAAATGCCTGACACATCACGCAATAGTCGCGCTGCCTGGACGTTCAGGCGCGCCTGCACCCGGGCCAGGCGATACGTGATAAAACCGTCTATACTTCTTGGCGGATCGCCGTCTTGGGCGCTGCCTGTGACCTCTTCGTTGCCAACCACAGGCAACTGGTTGTCATTCGGTGCACCGTCCGGTGCAAGGCGATCGTCCCGGGGCCTTTCGCCGCTGGGATTTTGAGTTTCGGTATCCGGCTTGTGCGCCATGGGTATCCTGCCCTGGGGTTGCGCATACGGGTCTGTCTAGACCCGGTGTTTTGGCTGGCTTATCAGGTATATTGGCAACCGGAGCGGGGCATACAAGAATCACCCGCCCAAATCACACAGGGAGCTTTTATGAAACTCACATCACGGCTTTTCGCCACTGCCGCGCTGGGCCTCGCGCTCGCCACTCCGACGATCGCTGCCGACGGCGACCTCGTTGTCTTTGATTGGTCTGGTTACGAAGACCCGGGCTTTTTCCAAGCCTACATTGAAGCCCACGGGGAAGCTCCGACCTTTGCCTTTTTTGGAGAAGAGGAAGAGGCCTTCCAAAAACTCCGCTCCGGGTTCCGGGCCGACGTTTCGCATCCCTGCTCGCAGTCCGTGTCTAAGTGGCTGGAAGCGGGCTTGATTGAGCCCCTGGACACTGCGCGTATTGATCGCTGGGATGAACTGGACCAGACCATGAAGGATGCCTTCAAGTTCGAAGGCGAATACTACCTTTTGCCAGCTGACTGGGGTTCCACCGCGCTGACGTATCGGGCTGATATGGTGGATGTCGCGGTCATGAATACGCTTGAGGTGTTCAAAGATCCAAAATTTGCCGGTCGCATCTCGCTGCCAGATAACGTCGATGACGTCTATGCCCTGGCATACCTGGCCACCGGCACGACCGACTGGACCCAGGCTACCGAGGAAGACTTCGCCAAGGCAAACGCCTGGCTTCGCGAGGTGCATCCTTTGGTGCGGACATACTGGGTCGACGGCGCGGAGCTGGGCCAATTGATGACCAGCGGTGAGGTGCTGATTTCGTGGGCCTGGAACGAAACGCCCACCACGCTTCAGGCCGAAGGGGTCGACGTGCAGGCGAACCGCGCCACCGTTGAAGGGTCCTCAACCTGGTTTTGCGGCTACGTAAACCTGACCAACGGACCGGGCAGCGAAGACAAGATGTACGACTTCTTTAACGCTTGGGCGTCGCCGGAAAGTGCCAACTACATCGTCAGCGAATGGGGCTACGGACACGGCAACGCCACCGCCATGGAGGCGCTGGGCACTGAAGCGCTCGACGGGGCTGGGCTGGGAAGCGTTGAGGTTCCGCTTTTGCACCAGTCGCCGATGAACCAGCAGCTACGTGAACAGATGATCGCTGAATTCGAAAAGATCAAAGCGGGCTTCTGATCCATCGGAAACACGAAACGAGGGGCGTCCTGCGGGGCGCCCCCTTTCGTTTGTCACTCAAGAGCTTTCGGTTTCCAAAATGTAATCCCGCAGCGCCGCCACCGATGGAATATGAAGCGCCCGGCGGATCCGTTTGGCCACGCCCGCATCGCGCATACGGCCCATTTCCCGGGCGACGCTTTCGCGGGATGAAAACACCACCGCTGCCAACTCCGCCTGCGTCGGTGGGCGTTCGATGATCACCTCATCGGCGCCGCGCGCCGCCCGGACGGCAAGTTCCAAAAGCGCCTCGCGCAGGCGCTCGTCCGCGCTTTTAGCATTGAAATCCACCACGCGCTTTGACAGCCGCCGTAGGTGCCCGATTGACAGCTTTAGAAGCGCGTAGCTGAAGTCTGCGTTTCGCTTCACAAGCGTTTTGAAATCCTCGCCGGGAAGTTTGGCGATAATGCTATCCCGCTCAGCGATGGCGTCGGAAGATCGGGGCGCGTCGTCGATGGCTGAAAACTCCCCGATGACGTCGCCGTCCGAGAAGTTGAGCATCGAAACCTCGCGGCCGCTGTCGGTGTAGACGGTGGCCCGCACGGAGCCGTCAATCACGAAGAAGACGTCGCGATTCTGGCGGTCGTCAGCTGTAATCAAAAAGCTGCGTGACGTGTACGTCTGCACGGACCAACGGGCGCTCAACGCCTCCCATGAGGTGTCGTTCAAGCGGCCCAGAAACGATTCGCGCGGAAACGTTTGCTTGTGGCGTTTCATGTGATTTTCCCGGTTCTTGTGCCTAAGGTATCTCTGCAAACTCACGGCGGCAAAGCCAAAAATCCGCGCAGTTGGGCAAGATTGTACGTGACATATGAAATAAATCATGAAAATTTCACGCAGAATTTCATCTCAGGTAGGTCATGCCCGATACCCACCCATTTCGCAGCGCATCGCTTGGTGCTGATCTGCGGGCGCTCCGCAAGGCGCGCGATCTGACGCTGGCCCAGGTAGCCGCTGCGTCAGAGCGGTCGGTGGGGTGGCTCAGCCAAGTGGAACGGGACATCTCAGAGCCTAGCATCGGCGAGTTGCGTACCCTCGCAGACGCGCTGGGCGTGCCGATGTCGATGTTTTTCGGCCAGGCGGCTGTGCTCCCCGAAGAAGAGGGTCGCGTGGTTCGCGCAGGCGCCCGGCGGCGCATCGGGGCGGGGGAAAACGGTCTGATCGAAGAGCTTTTGTCGCCTGACCTGACCGACGATTTTGAGGTAATCCACTCTACGTTTCAGGCGGGTGCCGAAATGGTAGAACCGCAAATGCGCCCGACGCAAGAACTGGGCTACGTGATCTCGGGCCGATTGACGCTCTGGCTGGGTGGGCGTGAATATGATTTGGGCGCGGGCGACAGCTTCCGCATCCGCAACGAGCCTTACCGCTGGGCCAATCGGGGCGACCAGGACACCGTGGTGATCTGGGTCATTGCCCCTCCGGTTTATTAGCGGGGGCGTCATGAAAACCGGTCGGTGCGAATGCGGTGCAGTGAAATATTCCAGCGTGGGGCCCTGGCGGTCTGTCATCGTCTGCCACTGCACCCAATGCCGCCGAACCAGCGGTCATATCTGGGCTGCGACGGCGGTCCCGAACTATACGCTGCGCATCGAAGAAGAGGTAGAAGGCGCCTTAGTCTGGTATCAATCAAGCGAAACCGCCCGCCGCGGCTTTTGTAGACTTTGCGGGTCGAGCTTATTTTACGATAAAATCGGCGAAAGCACCGTCTCCATTGCGGCTGGAAGCCTTGACGGGGACACCGGATTACGCAGCGTGAAACACATCTTTGTCGCTGAAAAGGGCGACTACTACGAGATTGCGGACGACCTGCCGCAGCACGAAAACTAGAGACAAGAAAAGGGAGAAGCATCATGGCGGATTTTCTAACCACAGCGCGGGTTGTCATCATCGGCGGCGGGGCCGTCGGGGCCTCGGGGCTCTACCACCTGGCTAAAGCGGGCTGGACCGACTGCGTCCTGCTTGAAAAGAACGAGCTAACCGCCGGGTCCACCTGGCACGCCGCGGGCAACTGCCCCAGCTTTTCGACCAGCTGGGCGGTGATGAACATGCAGCGCTACTCGCTCGACCTCTACCGGCGGCTGGCCGACGAGGTGGACTACCCGATGAATTACCATGTTACCGGGTCGTTGCGACTGGCGCACTCGAAAGAGCGCATGCAAGAGTTTGAGCGCGCCTGCTCCATGGGCCGTTACCAGGGCATGGACCTGGAAATGATGACCAACGCCGAAATGGTCGAACGCTATCCGTTCTTGAAGACCCATGATCTGGCCGGGGGCATGTACGACCCCGATGACGGCGATATAGACCCCGCACAGCTGACCCAGGCATTGGCCAAGGGTGCCCGCCAGATGGGCGCGCGCATCGAACGGTTCTGTCCCGCCACCGGGGTGAGACGGGAAAACGGCGAATGGATCGTGCACACGCCCAAGGGCGACATCCGCTGTGAATACGTGGTCAACGCGGCGGGTTACTACGCCCAGCGGGTGGGCGAGTGGTTCAAGCCCTACGGTGGGCGCACCGTGCCTATGGCCGTGATGAGCCACCAGTATTTCCTGACTGAAGAGATCCCCGCCATCAAGGAATGGAGCCAGGAAAACGGCAAGCTGCCGCTCCTGCGGGACGTCGACAGCAGCTACTACCTGCGGCAAGAGAAATTCGGGCTCAATCTGGGCCCCTACGAGCGCAACTGCAAGGCGCACTGGATCACCCCGGACGACCCCATGCCCGAGGATTTCAGCTTCCAGCTTTACCCCGACGACCTGGAGCGGCTGGAATGGTACATCGAAGACGCCATGGCGCGGGTGCCTCTTTTGGCTGAAGGTGGTGTTGGCCGGAACATCAACGGGCCCATCCCCTACGCGCCGGACGGGCTGCCCCTAGTCGGGCCTATGCCCGGTGTGAAGAACGCATTTGAAGCCTGCGTCTTTACCTTTGGCATCACCCAGGGTGGCGGCGCCGGGAAGGTGCTGGCGGAATGGATCACCGAGGGCCAGACCGAGTGGGACATGTGGGCCGTCGATCCGCGGCGCTTCACTGACTACACCGATCCGCAGTACTGCATCGACAAAGCGATGGAGGTCTACGGCCACGAATACGCCATGCACTTCCCGCACCATACCTGGCCCGCCGGGCGCGACCGTAAGATGTCGCCGCTCCACAGTCGCTTGGCGGAAGCGGGTGCGCAGTTTGGCTGCTACAACGGTTGGGAACGGGCCAACTGGTTCGCCCGTCCTGGCGACGATATCTCCGAGGAGGCAACCCAAACCTGGGACCGCCAGGGCCCCTGGGAGCCACGCATCAAAGAAGAGTGCGAAGCGGTCCGCGACGCCGCAGGCATGCTGGCCATCACCGGGTTTAGCCGCTTGGCCGTAGAAGGCCCAGGCGCGCGCGAATGGCTCGATAGCTTGACCGCGTCGCGGCTACCCAGCGTTGGCCGAGTGGGGCTTGCCTATTTCGCCGATCACCGCGGCCGCATCGTGACGGAGATGTCTGTGATCCCCCGCGCCGACGACAAGATCTGGCTGATCACCGCGGCGTCGGCCCAGTGGCACGACGGCGATTTCCTGCGCCACCGGGCGCCCGAAGGCGTCACCGTAGACGACCGCACCAAAAAGTACGAATGCCTTTTGGTGACGGGCCCGAAATCGCGCGATGCGCTGGCCGCTATCGTCGATGACGCTGACCTTGGCAAAGGCTGGCTTACCTTCCAGGAGGCCACTGTGTCAGGCTGCAATGTCGCGCTGATCCGCGTGAGTTTTGCCGGCGAACTGGGCTGGGAAGTGCACTGCGCTATGGAAGACGCCCCGGTGATTTGGGACGCGCTTTACGCCCAGGGGGTGAAACCCTTCGGGATGTTCGCGCTCAACCGGTTACGGCTCGAAAAGGGCTACCGGGCTTGGAAGGGCGACCTGTCCACGGATTACACGTTGTTGGAGGGCGGGCTCGACCGGTTCATCCGCTTCGACAAAGACGCCGACTTCCCGGGCAAGGCGGCGCTTTTGAACGAGCGTCAGCAGGGCTCCACCAAACGTTTTGCCACCATGGTGATCGACGCTGGCGATCAGGATCCACCTTATATGTCAACGCTTTGGCAAAACGGAGACATTGTCGGCGAGATCACCAGCGGCGGCTGGGGTTACCGGGTAGATGCGTGCATTGGCCTCGGTATGGTGCGTGCCGATCTGGCCGTTGCCGGAACCGAGCTTGAGGTGGATATCTTCGGCCAAAAGCGAAAGGCCATCGTGCAGCCAGATGCCCCGCTTTGGGACCCTGACAACGCCCGGCTTCGCGCTTGATGAAAGCTGCGGTCACAATCCTTGACGGCGGTATGGGCCAGGAATTGGTGGCCCGTACCGGTGCACCGCCCACCGGGCTGTGGTCGACGCAATTGATGATCGACTTCCCCCAGGCAGTGCGTGACGTGCACGATGACTTCTTCGCCGCGGGCGCCATGGTGGCCACGACCAATTCCTACGCCATCCTGCGTGACCGTCTGGTGGAGCGCGGAATTGAGGATCGCTTCGCCGCGCTGCACCGTCAAGCAGTAGACACCGCGCGGGCGTCCCGCGACGCTTTTGGCTGCGGGCAAGTGGCGGGGTCGCTTGGGCCGCTGGGCTGGTCTTACCGGCCTGACCTGGCGCCCCCGGCGCAAGAGGCCGCAAAACTTTATGGCGAAATGGTCGAATTACAACGCGATGGCGTTGACCTCTTCATTCTAGAAACCATGGCCGGTGTCGAGCAGGCTCGCGGCGGACTTCTTGGCTGCGTGGATGCTGGACGCCCTGTCTGGTTGGCCCTTTCGGTCAACGACGCTGACGGCACGCAGCTGCGTTCGGGCGAACCGCTCGGAGATATCGCGCCCTTGATTGACGAGTATCGCCCGGCAGCGGTGCTGCTGAACTGCTCCACCCCCGAAGCGATCAGCGCGGGAATGCCCATTGTTGCCAATTGGGGGGTGCCGTTTGGGGCCTATGCGAATGGCTTCACGCGGATATCAGAGGCGTTTCTGGATAAGATGAGCAGCGTTGACGCGCTTACGACACGCACGGATCTGAGCCCAGATGCTTATGCCAACATGGCCGAAGATTGGGTCCGCCAAGGCGCAACAATCGTGGGTGGCTGTTGCGAAGTGGGCCCAGCCCATATCGCCGAACTGGCCCGGAGGTTTTCGTGACACTGAGCCCGGACGCCATCCGCTGCATCGAAATGTGGCGCCTGGGTTTTGTCGCCACCGTGAGCGCAGGCGGGCGTCCAAACGTTAGCCCCAAGGGTACCTTCGTTGTCATTGACCCTGATACCGTGGCCTTTGGGGAAATCCGATCACCTCAGACCATGACAAATCTGACCACCAACCCTGACCTTGAAGTTAACTTTGTCGACCAATTCACCCGTAAGGGTGTGCGCCTACGGGGCCGCGCCGTAAATGTGCGTCCGGGCACCGACGAATTCGACCGTCTTTTGCCCCGCTTTCACGACATATGGCCCTCCTTGGCGCACCGCATCCGCACGATCGTGAAGATTCCAGTGGAGGCGTCTGCCCCGCTGAGCACGCCGCCCTACGATGACGGCGCCACCGAAGCAGAGATGATCGCGCTCTACAAAGACAAATTCGCCGGGTTTTACCCGGACTGACTCACCGCACCCCTTAACACGCGCGCCCCCCGCGCTCAGAGCCCAGACCCACCGCCCTTAAGGAGACCGCCCCATGTCCGTTCCCAACCACGCCCGCGCAGTCATTATCGGCGGCGGCATTATCGGCTGTTCTGTGGCCTATCACCTGACCAAACTGGGTTGGAAGGACGTGGTGCTGTTGGAGCGCAAGCAACTGACCTCGGGCACTACCTGGCACGCGGCGGGGCTGATCGCGCAGCTTCGGGCCACGGCCAATATGACCAAGCTCGCCAAATATAGCCAAGAACTTTACGGCAACCTCGAGGGCGAAACCGGGGTGGCCACCGGGTTCAAGCGTGTGGGCTCGATCACCGTCGCCTTGACCGAGGAGCGTAAGGAAGAGCTTTGGCGGTCGGCTTCCATGGCGCGCGCCTTCGGGGTCGATATCGAAGAGATCGACCCGCAGGAAATCAAAGCGCGCTACGAACACCTCAACATCGACGGGGTCGTCGGTGGGGTTTACCTGCCCAAAGACGGCCAGGGGGATCCCGGCAATATCGCGCTTTCGCTTGCCAAAGGCGCGCGCATGGGTGGTGCCAAGGTGCTTGAACGCACGGGGGCCACGGGCGTGGAGCGGACCGGTCGCCGCATCACCGGTGTGCATTGGGCCAATGAGACGGGCGATAGCGGCACGATTACCTGCGATCACGTGGTTAACTGCGGGGGCATGTGGGGACGCGAAGTGGGCCAGATGCTGGGTATCAGCGTGCCGCTTCAGGCCTGCGAACACTTCTACATCGTTTCCGAGGCCATCGCGGGTCTAACCCAGTTGCCGGTCCTGCGGGTGCCTGACGAATGCGCCTACTACAAAGAGGACGCGGGCAAAATGATGTTGGGCGCCTTTGAGCCGGTGGCCAAGCCCTGGGGCCCGATCCCGGCGAATTTCGAATTCGACCAGTTGCCCGACGATTTCGACCACTTTGAGCCCATCCTCGAAAACGCCGTGAACCGGATGCCGATGCTGGGTGAGGCGGGTATCCACACCTTCTTCAACGGCCCCGAGAGCTTTACTCCGGACGACGCCTATCACCTGGGTCAGGCGCCCGAGATGGATAACGTCTGGGTTGCGGCTGGGTTTAACTCTGTGGGGATCCAGTCCGCTGGCGGGGCGGGGATGGCCCTGGCCCAGTGGATGGAAGACGGCGCCAAGCCCTTTGACTTAGGCGACGTGGATATAGCGCGGATGCAGCCATTCCAGTCGAATAAGTCCTACTTGATGGCCCGTTCGGTCGAAACGCTTGGGCTCCTTTACGCGGACCACTTCCCCTACCGCCAAAAGGCCACTGCCCGGGGCGTACGCCGCACCCCTTTCCACAGCCATTTGGCCGCCCAGGGGGCGGTTTTCGGAGAGTTGGCCGGATGGGAACGGGCCAACTGGTTCGCGGAACCCGGCCAAGCGGCGGAATACCAGTACACCTGGAAGCGCCAGAACTGGTTCGAAAACTCCGCCGCCGAACACAGTGCCGTGCGCGATGCCGTGGGCATGTACGACATGTCCTCTTTCGGCAAGCTGCGGGTGGAAGGGCCCGACGCCGAAGCATTCATGAACCACGTGGGTGGGGGTGACTATGCCGTGCCAGTAGGCAAGATCGTCTACACACAGTTTCTGAACCACACCGGCGGGATAGAAGCGGACGTGACCGTCACGCGCCTGGCCGAGGACGCCTATCTAGTGGTGACCCCCGCTGCCACGCGCCTGGCAGACCAGACCTGGATGCGACGCCATGCAGGTGATTTCCGCGTCGTCATCACCGATGTCACCGCGGGCGAAGGGGTGCTGGCAGTCATGGGGCCCAAAAGCCGCAATCTGTTGGCGGCGGTGGCGCCCATCGACTGGTCGTCGGACGCCTTCCCCTTCGGAACCGCCCAAGAGATCGAGATCGGCATGGGCCGCGCCCGCGCTCACCGGGTCACTTACGTGGGCGAGCTCGGGTGGGAGATCTACGTCAGCGCCGACATGTGCGGCCACGTTTTTGAGACGCTCCATAGCGCGGGCGCGGATTACGGCCTGCGCCTGTGCGGGATGCACATGATGGACAGCTGCCGTATCGAAAAGGGCTTTCGCCACTACGGCCACGACATCACCTGCGAAGATCACGTGTTAGAAGCGGGTCTTGGTTTTGCCGTGAAGACTGCCAAGCCCGACTTCATCGGCCGCGACGCGGTCTTGCGCAAGAAAGAGACCGGCCTGCGCAACCGCATGGTGCAGTTCCTTTTGCGCGACGCCGAACCCATGCTTTATCACAACGAGCCTATCGTGCGGGACGGCCAGATCGTGGGTTATCTGTCGTCGGGCAACTACGGCCACACCTTGGGCGCCGCCGTAGGCATGGGCTACGTTCCCTGCGAAGGGGAGACCGTTGACCAGCTTCTGGCCAGCGAATACGAAATCGAGGTGGCGGGCACCCGCGTCAGCGCCGAGGCGTCGCTGCGTCCACTTTATGATCCGAAATCCGAACGGGTGAAGGTCTAGGCGCCCTGACTGGGGCGAGCGGGGGAGCGACGTCACTGCGCTCGCTTCCCGCCGCGCGGCCCGGGCCGGTGCAAATCCTTTACGCGGCGCCCGAAGCGATCGTGGTGGTCAAACCCGCGGGGCTCTTATCGGTGCCTGGTAAGTCCCAACCCGACTGCCTTTTCGCGCGGCTCGCCGGCGCGGACCCAGAGGTGCGCCAGGTGCACCGGCTCGATATGGATACTAGCGGCGTTATGGTGTTCGCGCGCACCGCCAACAGCCAGAAATTCCTGGGCCGCCAGTTTGAGACACGGCGCGTGGCCAAGACCTATGTGGCCTGTGTGGCAGGCATACCAGACCGCGACAGCGGGCACATTGACCTGCCGCTTGGCCCGGATTGGCCCAACCGACCCCGGCAGATGGTGGACTACGTGGGCGGGCGTCCGGCCCGGACCCGGTGGCAGGTGGTGGACCGCGCTGGGAACTGCGCTCGGGTGACGCTGACGCCGGAAACCGGGCGCAGCCACCAGCTGAGGGTGCATATGGCCGCTATCGGCCACCCAATCCTGGGTGATGCAATTTACGGTGCCGCGGGCGCGGCTCCACGACTGATGCTGCACGCCCAAACGCTGGCCTTTGTGGTTCCGGGGCCAGGCACGTGGCAGGAGTTTACGGCCCCGTCACCGTTCTAACGGGCGCCAAGGAAAATTGCTGCCCATAGGCGACGGAACCGGATGACCCGGACCGTATCACCCCCAGAATCAGCCGCAAGGAGACCGCCATGACACCGATCAAATCCGCGCTTATCGTTGGTCTTGTGACTGGCACGCTTAGCCTAGGGCTCGCCGTGTTGGCCGCCGATATGACCGCGCAGGAAACTATAAGCGGGGATAGCCGCTGCATCACCTCAAACGGGGTACCCAACCATGCTATCGGACAGTTCCCCAACAGCGGCAACCCGCACAGTTTCCGGAGCCAACAGGTTTCGCTTTGTGTTGATGCCACGCCAGCCCGGACCGGGCTAACCGTAACTGCGCCGCTCAGCGGGGTCACCCTAACCGGCATCCCTATCCGCCCGGGCACGGCAGACTATTACGACGGGGGCAGCCCAAGGGGCTTTTCGCGCGACCCGTCATCTGGTTGGAACCTAGAGGGTATGGGCGCTGCCGATCAATTGGGCATAGACGCCCAGAACGCCCACGTGGATCATCGCGGGCTTTACCACTATCACGGTATGCCAGCGGCGCTGATCAATCTTAATGGCGGCACGCTGATGGGCTATGCTGCGGACGGGTTCCCGATACACTACGCCGGGGACAAGGCACAGGCGTCTTATGTTCTGAAAACCGGGGCGCGCCCCACGGCCCCGGGCGGCGCCTATGACGGACGATACGTGGAAGACTGGCGCTACGCTGCGGGGTCTGGAAACCTCGATGAATGCAACGGCGCTATGGTGAACGGCAGCTACGTCTACTTTGCCACCGACACCTATCCATTCTTCCCGCGCTGCTTCAAAGGTACGGTCAGCGCGGATTTCAAACGGCCCTGACGGCTGACCGCGCCTGCGGATTTTCGCCCCGAGCGCCTTGCCCGCGAGCGATTTCGCCCGTATCTGCCCGCCACAGCAAACCGCAAGGCCGCTTATGTCCGCCGATACCCCTGCCCACGCTTACACCGCCCCGGTCGATCCGGTCGCGTTGACCGCGGACCTGATCCGCTGTCCGTCGGTGACCCCGGATGAGGGCGGCGCGATCACGCTTCTGGAAACGCTTTTGACCGGCGCAGGCTTCCGCTGCGCCCGGGTGGACCGGGGCGGGGTGGCGAACCTGTTTGCGCGCTGGGGCAGCGCTAACGGAAAGAGCTTTGGCTTCAATGGTCACACGGATGTGGTGCCTGTGGGCGACCGCGACGCCTGGACCGTGGACCCCTTCGGCGGCGAACTGCGCGACGGTATCCTGTACGGGCGCGGTGCCACGGACATGAAGTCGGGCGTTGCGGCATTTGCGGCGGCGGCGGTGGACTTTGTGACCCAGACGCCGCCGGACGGGTCGGTTGTGCTGGCTATCACCGGGGATGAGGAAGGCGACGCGGTCGACGGCACAACTGCGCTTCTTGATTGGATGGCTCAGACCGGCGAACGCATCGATCACTGCCTGGTGGGGGAGCCAACCTGCCCCGATACCCTGGGCGATATGATGAAGATCGGGCGCCGCGGTTCGATGACCGCGTTTTTCAAAGCCACCGGCATCCAGGGCCACAGTGCCTATCCGCATCGGGCTAAGAACCCGCTTCCGGCGATGGCGCAGCTGATGGCCGTTCTGGCGGCCAACACACTCGATGAGGGGTCCGAGGCGTTCGACCCCTCTACGCTTGCCATCACCACCATCGACACCGGCAACCCGGCGAACAACGTCATCCCCGGCGAATGCCGCGCCACGGTCAACATCCGGTTCAACGACCACTGGACCAGCGCCGCGCTGACGCGGATGCTGCAAAAGGAGATGGAAGTGGTCGCCGCCGAGCACGAGATCGGGTTCGAGATGGCAACCAAAGTGTCCGGTGAGGCGTTCCTGACGCCGGAGGGGGAACTGTCGGACCTGATTGCCACCGCGGTGGAGGCCGAAACCGGCCAGCGGCCCGTGGCATCCACCAGCGGCGGCACCAGCGACGCCCGTTTTGTGCGCGCCCATTGCCCGGTGGTGGAGTTCGGGCTAGTGGGCAAGACCATGCACCAAGTGGATGAATGTGTGCCCGTCGCGGATATCGAACGGCTCAAGGCCATCTACGGCCGGATCCTGCGCGACTACTTCGCTCGATGACCCGCGCCACGCTTGTGGTCATGGTTAAGCTGCCGCGCCCCGGGCAGGTGAAAACCCGTCTTGGTCGGGATCTGGGACCGGTGCCCGCGGCCTGGTGGTTTCGCCACCAGGTGTCCGCGCTGCTGCGGCGGTTGCGCGATCCGCGCTGGGGGGTCCTTTTGGCGGTGGCTCCCGATTGGGCGGCTCGGTCGCCTGTGTGGCCTGCGGACCTGGCGCGGCTACCTCAGGGGACTGGGTCGCTGGGCGACCGGATGGCCCGCGCGATGGGCGCCCGCGGCCCGGTACGCCACCTCGGGTCCGTGGCCGTCATTGGCGCCGATATCCCCGGCATCCGCCGCCACCACATCGCCGTGGCATTTGCGGCACTTGGGTCCGCCGACGCAGTCATCGGCCCCGCCCCGGATGGGGGCTATTGGCTTTTGGGTTTGCGCCATCCGGCGCGCGCGCCCCGGGGATTTCTGAGCGACGTCCGTTGGAGCACGGCCCAAGCCCGATCCGACACCCGCGCCACGCTCCACCCCCGTCGCATCGCCGAGACCGCCACCCT
>JBCCMR010000015.1:0-18832 GCA_039026255.1 Pseudomonadota bacterium | reverse complement strand
GGCCCCGGCGGGGGTGTGCTAGGGAGCGGCCCCGGCGTGTGCCTTATAGGCGCGCCCGGCGGCGCCGGGAACCCGCCCCGGTGGCGGGGCCGGCCACCCGTTGCGCCCGCGCCCCAGCGCTCCATGACACCCGCGCATTTCGCGCCTTGCCAGGGCCCGGGCAGGGCGCTTTAAGTCTGCCCATGGTGGAAACTCCTGGAAAACTGTCGCTTTGGTCTATTGAGGTCTTCATTGCCGCGGTAGAGGAAGGCTCCGTTTCAGCGGCAGCGAAGCGGCTTTCAGCTTCGATTTCAAGCGTGTCGCAGCAGATCACAAACCTAGAAGCGGCACTTGGCGCGATTCTGATCAACCGCAGTATGCGGCCCCAACAGTTGACCAGCGCCGGGGCGCTTTTCCTGCGGCGCGCCCAGACCATCCTGTCAGAGGCAAACCAAGCAAAGGCCGAACTGGCGGCCTTTAACTTTTCGCAAATGACGCGGATGCGGCTCGGCATCATTGAGGATTTCGACAGCGATGTGACGCCTGCTCTGATGACCCAGATGGCAGGCACGCTGACCGGGTGCCAATTTTTGTTGGAAAGCGGGTCGAGCTATCAGTTGCGCGATGCGCTTGAGAGCCGGTCGCTCGACGTGATTGTGGCCGCCGATCTTGATATCACCGCCACCTGGATGGAAGTGCACACGCTTTTGACGGAGCCGTTCATCGTGGCCGCACCCAAGGGTTATGTGACCGATGCTACGCCGGTGCTTGACCAGCTGCTGCGGCTGTCGTTTGTGCGCTATTCCAGCCGCCAGATGATGGGCCGCCAGATCGAGGCACATCTGGCGCGCCAGCGGATCACGCTGCCCAACCGGTTCGAGTTCGCCAGCTACCACGCCATCCTTTCTATGGTGGCCAGCGGCGCCGGTTGGACGATCACCACGCCGCTCGGCTACATGACTGCGCAACGCTTCCACGACCGGGTGGATATTATGCCTTTGCCGATGAAGGCCCTGTCGCGGTCGATTTCGCTGATTGCCCGGGCCGGTGCCATGGATCAGATCCCCGAAGACATCGCCGCCCTCATGCGCCCGCTGATCGCGCGACTCAACGTAGACCCCTGTGTGGCGAGCTATCCCTGGCTTGGCGGTGCGTTCCGGGTGGACTAGTGGGCAGGCGTCTGCGGCAGTACGAAGCTTCAGGAGGAGGCCGCCTGCATCCACCCGCTTAACTCGCGGGCGGGAGTTTGATGTCGAAGCGGGCGCGGATGGCCGCGTCTTCAGCACGGGTTAAGTAGCCGGGGTCCGGGGCTGCCAGGATCTCATCGGCCCGGGCGCGGGCTCGGGCGGCTTGATCTTGGGCGCCGGCCTCCTGCCAGACGCGAGGTGTGTCGCGGTCGCCGATCACGGGATAAAGGTAGTCACGCTCCATAGCGCCGAGCGTCTGCGCCGACCCCAAAAAGTGCCCGTCGCCCACTACCGCTTCGGACACAGGGGTTAGCGACAGCGTTTCGGGCGTCACTTCGACGCCGCGCAAGATGCGCAAGACCGTGCGCAGGGTTTCGTTGTCCGCGACCATGGCCTCAAAGCTCGCGCCGAGAAGCGCAGCCATCATGCCCGCGCTTTCAAAGACCATATTGGCCCCTGAAAGTCCGGCCGCGAGCGCGGTCAGTCCTTTGTCGGCACCCATCTGAGCATCCACCGCCTTTGAGTCGGTCATAGACGCCGCCACGCCCGACGGCAGACCCAGGTGATTAATGATTTGTGCCGAAGCCGCGTTCATCAGCGCGCTTTCGCCGCCCGCCCCGGCAAAAGCGCCGGTGCGCAGGTCAATGACAAGCGGCCAATTGGAAAAGATCATCGGTGTACCGGGCCGGATGGCGTGCACCATGATCAGCGCGGCTAGCGTCTCGGCAATGCTTGCGGCTAGGAAGGCCGCGGGGGGCGCGGGCGCAGTGGCGCCCGCCTGGGCGGCTACGATGCAGTTGAGCGGAATACCGTGCCTAATGCAGGCGCGGGTCACGGCCACCGCGTCATCCCCGTAGCGCAGGGGCGAGATGATGGGTGAGATATGGGCAAAGACCCAAGGGGCCGCGTCAAAATCACCCGCCAAGCGCAGCATATTGGCGATGGGGTCCACGTAGTCCGCTACGGTAAAGCTTGTGGCCACGGGCTTGGTAGTGCCGCGCAAAAGCGCATAGACGGTGTTGATGTCCAGATCGCGTATCCCGACCATATCGGTGGCCACGCAGCAGCGGGTAAACCAGCTCAGCGCGTCCATTTTGTCGGCCAGGCGCGTGAAGTCATAGAGGTCTTTGAGGGTGGCCGCTCGGTAGTGGCCGAGCCCCGGGTCAAGCGTTTCGACCGCCGCGCCACCGGTGCCGAAATGGACCGTGTCGCCGCCGACGGTGATGCTGCGCGACGGGTCGCGCCCACAAAGCGTCAGCGTCTTCGGCGAGGCCGCCAGCACCCGGTCGATCATCGCTGCCGGAAAGGTCAGCCGGGCGCCAGCATCGCGGGCGCCTATGGCCAAAAGCTCGGCCCTGAGATCGTCCGGGACTTCGCCCATGCCCACTTCGTCGAGAATGCGATAGGCGGCGTCGATGATCGCGACCACGTCGGTATCACTGAGCGGGCGGTATTGGCCGCCCCGGGGTCCCCGCGGGGCGGGGTCCACCGGCGGCGGGGCCGCGCGGGCGGCGAGACGGGACTTGCGACCGGCGCGACTGGCCATGGGAACCTCCAATTATTGCTCGGGGACGCTGCCAGAGCCACCTTATCCGGGCAAGTGCGCGCCCTATAGGTTTCGCGATCCCAGAGGGGTTCGGTGCGTTTTTTGCGGTTCGACCGCGCGCCTTGGGGGACTTGATTAAGTGTGTGTCAAGGCCCGGGGCATCATGCGGACATAGCGCCACAACATGGTGGCAGAGGCAAAGCTGAGCCCGATCACCAAGCCTGCCCAAACCCCTTCTGCTCCGTAACCTATTGGAAACGCGAGGATGTAAGCTATCGGAAGCGCCAGCACCCAGTAGCCCAGAAAGGCCAAAGCCATAGGCACGGCAGTGTCCTTGATGCCCCGCAGAAGCCCAAGCGCCACGACTTGCATGGCGTCCATGATCTGAAAGCCTGCTGCCAGCATCATTAACGATACCCCCGCAGCAATGACTGCGGTGCGCTGGGGTTCGTCGGGGTCCATGAATAGCTTCACCAACGGTTCGGGCATCGCCACGAAGACCACAATGGTCAGAAAAGCCATTAACAGTCCCCAAATTACCACCACCCAGGAGGCACGCAAAAGTCCCGTGTCGTCGCGCCGCCCGAGCGCATTACCCACGCGGATTGACGCCACAGCGGATATGCCCATTGGCACCATGAAACTGATCGAAGAGATCTGCAAAACGATCCCGTGGGCCACAAGATTTGTGGTTCCGGTCCATCCCACCATGATGGTTGAGGCCGCAAAAAGCCCGCTTTCCGCCATGAGCTGTAGCGAGATCGGCCAACCCAGTCGAAACACCTCGCCGAAGACGGGCCAATCTGCGCTAAGCGGGTTTTTGAGTATTTGCATGTCGCGGAAATCCCGATGGAATACCGCCCAAGCGGTAAGAAAAATAAGGTCCACCGTCACCGTCAGCACGCTTGCGATGGCCGCCCCGCGCACGCCCAATTCCGGAAAACCCAGATTCCCAAAGATCAGCACCCAGTTAAAAAAGACATTGGCGGCGGCGGCCACCAGCGTGGCTGCGAGAACAACACCGGCCCGTTCCAGCGCGCCAAACCAGCTTTTCAGGACCATGATCAGAAGTCCTGGGAAAAGCCCCCAAACGGCGATGCGCATGTATTCCTGTGCCAGCGCAGCGTGTTCTGGGTTTTGGCCCGCAGCCAACAGAATGGGTTCCAAAAACCAAAGCGGGGCCACCATGAGGGCGGCAAACCCGATCACAATCCAGCAGCCCATGCGTACTAGGCGGCGTACCTGGCGCCGATCGCCCGCCCCGTGGGCCGTCGCTACCAGCGGCATCACCGCGAAGGCAAAGCCGGACCCTACTAGGAAGATCACAAAAAATATCTGCGCCGCGAGCGTGAGGGCCGCAAAAGCCGCCACCGAATACCAACCCAGCATGACCGCGTCGGTCACATGGGTCAGGATCTGGGCCACGTGGCTGCCGATGATAGGGATGCCCAAGAGTATCGACGCCCGCCAATGGCCGCGCCAAGACAGGGTCGCAGCGGCCGCTCCGCGGGGCGGGGCAGGGTTGTCGGAGTGGGCAAGAACCATAGCGTTCCGCTTAATGGCTTTGCTCCATAGGCGAAAGCGGCAAGGGCCGCCTCGGGCCCAACTCCGCCCCCGTGACGCAGGCGGCACATATTGCGCGGGCGGACACACAGTGGTCTAATGTCGGCAATAACACCCGAAACGGGAGCCGAGCAGCCAAATGGCGAACGATCTTTTCCGCGACGAGAGCGCCCAGTCCTACGATGCGTCTTCAATCCAGGTGCTCGAAGACATGGAGCATGTGCGATTGCGTCCAGGCATGTATATCGGCGGCACGGACGACCGGGCGCTGCACCATATGGTGGCTGAGATTGTCGACAACTCCATGGACGAGGCTGTTGCGGGCCATGCTTCCTGGATTGAGGTTGAGCTTAATGCCGACTTTTCTGTGACTGTGCGCGATAACGGGCGGGGAATTCCCGTGGACTCGCACCCGAAGGACCCCAAAAAATCAGCACTTGAGATCATCTTTTGTACGCTCAACGCCGGTGGCAAGTTTAACGGCGACAACTACGAAACCTCGGGCGGGTTGCACGGGGTGGGGTCTTCGGTTGTAAACGCGCTTTCCGACCGGGTCCGGGTCGAGGTTGCCCGCGCGCGCCAGCTTTACGCAATGGAATTCAGCCGCGGCGTGCCCCAGGGACCCTTGGAAGAGTTGGGCCCGACCCAAAATCGCCGCGGCACCACGGTCACCTTTCATCCGGACGCCGAAATCTTCGGCGCCGCGGCGCGGTTTAAGCCCAAACGGCTCCACGACATGGCGAAGTCGAAAGCCTATCTGTTCTCAGGTGTGGAAATCCGCTGGAAATGCGCGCTGGAATGTCTGGCCGCTGGCGACGATACCCCGGCCCAGGCTACGTTTAGGTTTCCGAATGGCCTGGCAGACTACCTGGCCGAACGGCTTGACGGGGCGGTGACCTACGCCGACACGCCCTTCGCCGGGCACATGGATTTTGCCGCAAAATTTGGGGACGGCCATGTGGGTTCTGTCGATTGGGCGATCAACTGGACGCCTAGCCGCGATGCCTTCATGCAAAGCTACTGCAACACCGTGCCCACCCCGGAAGGCGGCACCCATGAGGCGGGCTTCTGGGCGGCGGTTCTCAAAGGCATCCGCGCCTACGGCGAGCTTGTGGGCAACAAAAAGGCCGCGCAGATCAACCGCGATGACGTGACAGGAGGGGGTTCGGCGCTCGTGTCTGTCTTCATCCAGGAGCCAAAGTTTGTAGGTCAGACCAAGGACCGCCTGGCCACAGTCGAAGCCCAGCGCTGGGTCGAGGCGTCTGTACGCGACCACTTCGACAACTGGCTTGCGGCGGACACTAAGGCCGCCGGCGCCATTCTGGACTACCTGGTGCTAAAGGCCGAAGAGCGGCTTCGCCGCCGCCAGGAAAAAGAGACCCAACGCAAATCGGCTACCAAAAAGCTGCGCTTGCCGGGCAAATTGGTGGACTGTTCCGCCAACACCCGCGACGGGACCGAGATTTTCATTGTCGAAGGCGACAGCGCTGGCGGGTCGGCCAAAATGGCACGGGATCGCAAAACCCAGGCGCTTTTGCCGCTGCGGGGAAAAATCTTGAACGTGCTCGGCGCGGCGTCTAACAAGATGACCGCGAATTCCGAAATTAATGACCTGTGTCAGGCGCTTGGCGTGGCGCCGGGGACGCGGTTCAACGTGGAAGACCTGCGCTATGACAAGGTCATCATCATGACCGACGCCGACGTGGACGGCGCTCATATCGCCGCGCTTTTGATGACCTTCTTTTTTACCCAGATGCGTCCGATGATTGATCAAGGACACCTCTACCTGGCGTGTCCCCCGCTTTACCGTCTGACCCAAGGGTCAAAGTCCGTCTACGTGTCTGACGACACCGAAAAAGATGCGGTGATGGCCCAGGGGCTTGGCGGGCGTGGCAAAATTGATGTGGCGCGGTTCAAAGGCCTAGGCGAGATGGACGCCAAGGACCTCAAGGAAACCACCATGAACGCGGCGACGCGCAAGCTGATCCGGGTGGCCATCGACGACGATGACCCAGGCGAAACCGCCGATTTAGTAACACGCTTGATGGGCAAGAAGCCTGAACTGCGTTTCGAGTTTATCCAGGAGCGGGCGCGTTTCGCCGACGAGTTGGACATCTAATCCCTCGATCTTTGGCAGGACATATCTACTCTGTGAAGAGTCCAGTCTTTGCATTCGTGACGCGCAGCAGATCACTTGGCGCTATCGCAAAAAGATGCCGGGGCGTGCCCGCTGCCGCCCATATCAAGTCAAAGTCCAAAAGACGGGGATCCATAAAGGCGCGTATCGGCGATAGGTGACCGATCGGCGACACCCCCCCTATGGCAAAGCCCGTCTGCGCCCGGATCAATGCGGCGTCCGCTTTGGCAAGCGGCTCCTCAGCCATGTGAGCGGCGCGTTCCGCGGACCCCCGATTGCCGCCAGCGGTCAAAAAGAGCAGGGCGCGGTTGCTGGTTTTGCCAAGAAAAACAATTGATTTGGCTATCTGGTCGAGGTGGCTGCCTACTTCGTTGGCGGCTTGGGCTGCGGTATGAGTATCGGCCCCGGTTTCGACAACTTGGAGCGGCAGCCGCAGATCGACCGCCGCCGCTTTCACACGTTTGAGGCTTTTCGACATGGGCGGGCCCTAGCGGGCAGAGCCCTCTTGCGCAAGGGCAAGAGTGGGACGAGTGCATTGACCCGGGCGCTTTGGGCGGTCCAGGGTGAGCTGTGGCACCACTTCTTTCAAGGATCAAAGCGGCGCCTTTGCCGCTCAACGCCGACCTGGCCCGCGGCATTGCTGCGCCCTGCGCGGCGCAGGATTTGGTGACCGGTATCGCGGGTTCGTCGCCCTATCTGCGCGGGTTGTTGCGGGCCGAAGAATCTTGGCTTGAAACGCTTTGGGAGCAACCGCCGGAAACGGCGTTTGAGACCCTTCTGACGCCCATTCAAGGCCCGCCAGAGGCGCCCCTTCGCCGGGTGAAACGGCGCGCAGCGCTTTTGAGCGCGTTGTGCGACCTCGGCGGGGTGTGGGACCTCGAGACCGTTACGGGCGCGCTGAGCCGTCTCGCGGATTTTGCCCTGGAAACCGCGCTTCAATTTTCCCTTGCAGAAGCCCGCGTCGCTGGGAGGGCACCGCTCCCCAAAGGGGCGGGTGGCGTGGTCGCCCTGGCCATGGGAAAGATGGGCGCAGGGGAGCTAAACTATTCCTCCGACATCGACTTGATACTTTTGTACGATGACGATGCGATTGAGAGCGTTGTCCAAGATACTGCACGGTCGGCCTATCAGCGCGTGGCGCGCCGTGCCGTTCGGATCTTAAGCGAACAAACCGTCGATGGGTATGTTTTTCGCACCGACCTTCGACTACGTCCCAACCCGTCTGTGACACCGGTTTGCGTTCCTATGGGCGCCGCAGAACGTTATTATGAGCGGGAGGGTCGTACCTGGGAACGGGCCGCCTTTATCAAGGCTCGCGCCGCTGCCGGGGACCTGGAGGCGGGCGCGCGTTTCCTGGCGGCGCTGACCCCTTTTGTTTGGCGCCGCCACCTGGATTTTGCCGCAATCCAGGATGCCCATGATATGCGCTTGGCGATCCGCGCGCAAAAACGTCTGGTGCATCCACCCAACGGCCCAGTTGCCGCCCGGGGCCATGACATCAAGCTTGGTCGTGGCGGTATCCGCGAGATTGAGTTTTTCGCCCAAACCCGCCAACTGATCGCCGGGGGGCGCGACCCGTCTTTGCGGGCGGCAGCTACCTGCGAGGCGCTGCGAGCGCTCGTTGCGGGCGGTTGGGTACCCGAAGAGGTGGCGTCGACTCTGACGAAGGCCTACCGGGCGCACCGACGCCTTGAACATCGCATCCAAATGCTGCGTGATGCCCAGACCCACAGTCTTCCGCCAGGCGGGGAGGCCCTGGACCAGGCGGCACGGCTGTCGGGGTGGGGCGATACAGATGCGTTTTTGGCGGATACCGCCGCGCGGCTCGAAACGGTCCATCGGATCGCCGAGGCATTTTTTACCCCGGGGTCGCGGCGAAAGCGCATCGAAGCTCCTCTCGCTGCACCCGAAGGCGATACTATGGACAGTTGGCGCGGCCTACCGGCCCTGCGCAGTACCCGGGCGGTTGATATTTTTGAACGTCTTCGCCCGCAGCTGGTGGCCCGCATTGCCGCCACCGCCCAGCCGGAGCGTACCATGACCCGCTTTGATGGGTTCATGCGTGCCCTTCCCGCGGGCGTACAGTTGTTTTCTCTTTTTGAGAGCAATCCGCAGATCCTTGACTTGATCACAGATATCTGTGCCACAGCCCCAGGGTTAGCGGCGCAATTGGCGCGCAACACAGCCGTCTTGGACGCGGTAGTGTCGGGGCGGTTTTTTGACGCCCTACCCGGGCAGGCTGCCTATGAAAGCGCGCTTTCGGCTCAACTTGACCAGGCGGGTGACTACGAGGACGTGCTCGCCTGCGCGCGCCGCTGGCATCGGGAGGAGCATTTCCGCATCTCAGTTCTTGTTCTGAGGGGCTTAGCGGATTTGGATGAGGCCGAAGCGGCCTACTCCGCCTTGGCCGAGGCGGTTTTGAGCAGCTTACTGCCCCACGTTTGCGCCGACGCGGCCAGGCGCTACGGGCGTTTTGCCCGGCAAGAGATTGCGGTGCTGGGCATGGGTAAGCTTGGGTCGCGGCAAATGACAGCGACCAGTGATCTAGACTTGATAGTGATTTACCGAACAGAAGGGGACGCCGCTGATGGACGCCAAGGACTGGCGGCACCCCAGTACTTTGCCCGCCTGACGCAGGCGCTTATTACAGCGCTATCGACGCCCATGGGGGATGGGCGACTTTATGAGGTCGACATGCGCTTACGCCCATCGGGCCGTGGCGGTCCAGTGGCGGTGAGCCTGGCGGGTTTCAAAAGCTACCAGGAGCGTGACGCGTGGGTTTGGGAGCACATGGCGCTGACCCGCGCCCGCGTGGTGGCAGGTGACGCCACTTTGCGCCAGGACGTAGCGGCGGTGCGGGCCGAGGTGTTGGCCCAGCAAAGGGAGCGCCCGGCGGTATTTTCTGCTGTGCGCGACATGCGCGACCGGATTGCGCGCGCCCGCGGACGGGTCGCCAGCCCCTGGGAAGTCAAGGATCGCCCGGGCGGTATCCTTGATATTGAGCTTTTAGCCCAGGGTTTGGCGCTTTTGCGCGGCGGCAGCACCGATGAAAACCCCCGCGCCCAGTTAAGGGCTGCGATGACAGCCGGGTTTTTGCCGCCAGAGACACAGCAGAGTTTGGTCGCGACGCTGCGCCTATTATGCGCCGTGCAGCAAGTGGCGCGGGTGCTTGTGGACGGCCCCTTTGAACCAGACACCCTTGGCAATAGCGTCCAAACCAGGATCGCAGACTTTGTGGGTCAGGAGGTGACCGCGGACCGCTTGGCGGAACTGCAAGAAGATGCGCAGGCGCAAATTGGCCGCATTCTGGGTTAGAAGCGCCGCATGGGTTCTTCTTTGCAGCTGATTTTCGAGGCAAAGAGATGCGGCAAATCTTAGGGCGGAGACGCGGTGATGGTCGATAAGGGCGGGCTTTCCGTTGATCCCAGGGGCTTGATTTACGAAGCTTACAGGATCGACGGCATCACCGAAAAGGAATGCCGGTCGATATTTTTGGACTGGGCACTTGGCGCGGGACTGGCAGGGGAAGCGGCACGTGCGGCGCTCCGGCAGCTTCTCGAGGCTTATGGGGCACCCGAGCATCCGATGACGCGGGTTTTAGAAGAAGGTTTGGCAAAGGTCGCTCAATCGCCAGCCCGGCGGGGTGGTGCCATGGGGCGACGACGGGGGCGGTGAAGGGCACCATGCAACGGTAATTTTTTGACGGTTTCCGCAGGTTAATAAAAGCCAAAGCCTGACGCGTCTTGCTAGACGCGTCGGGGTTAACAGTCCGCTAATGAATGCGCCCTGATACCCCGACAAGCCACTGGAACAAAGGCCACAGGCCCCTCCTACGCACGTTCGTTCCGGGGCTACCACTTCCCCGGCAAAGACCGGTTTTCTAGGTACCGACGCTGCGCATCAGTGAAGTCCTTTTAAATCGCCAACTGAGACGTGTCTTATAGGACCTGCCACGAGTGCCATCTTAGCCCAGGTTTTCCAGGATCCGCGCCCAACTGCGAATTCCCTTATGGAAACTGCGCATGTCGTACTTTTCGTTAGGGCTGTGGATCGCGTCGTCGTCCTGGCCAAAGCCAATCAAGAGCGATTGCATTCCGGTGATCGTCTGGAAATGACCGGCAATGGGGATAGACCCCCCGCAGCCGACGTAGACGCCGTCCCGGTTCCATTCGTCGCTTAAGGCTTGGCGCGCTGCTTCAAAAGCCGGGTGGTCTAGCGCCATCTGACTGGCGCCCCCGCGTCCATGGCCCTTGAACTCTGCGGTGCAATCCGGCGGTAAATGGGCGCGGATGTGGGCGCGAAACGCCGCGCTCACGGCATCAGCATCTTGGGCGCCCACCAAGCGGAAACTGACCTTAGCGTGGGCCTGGGACGGCAGCACGGTCTTAAATCCAGGCCCAGTATAGCCACCCCAGATGCCGTTGATTTCGCAGGTGGGCCGTGACCAGACCATCTCAAGCACCGAACGCCCGCTTTCGCCGGCGGGTGTATCAAGCCCCACTGCCCCCAAAAAACCGTCCTCCGAAAAGTCGAGCCCGCGCCACGCGTCTGTGATTTCTGACGGCATCTCTGGAACACCGTCATAAAATCCCGACAACGTGATTGCGCCTGTGTCGTCATGGAGAGCGCCAAGCGCCTTTGACAGCACGCGGATCGGGTTGATCGCAGCGCCCCCGTACATGCCAGAGTGCAAGTCAATGCGCGGACCCGTGATCGTCACTTCCTCGCCGCAAAGCCCGCGAAGCATCGTGACAATGGAAGGCGTTTGCGGCGTGACCATGCCCGTGTCACAGATCAGTGTCACGTCTGCGGTCAACTCTTCCCGATTGGCTTCCATGAAAGGCACCAGCGACGGCGAGCCACTTTCTTCCTCCCCCTCAAAGAAGATCGACACCCGCGCGGGTAGGCTGCCGGTCACGGCCTTCCATGCCCGACAGGCCTCCACAAAGGTCATCAATTGGCCCTTGTCGTCAGATGCCCCACGGGCCCGGATTACTTTGCCCGCAGGTGTATCTTGCACCTCGGGCTCAAAAGGCGGACGGTCCCACAGGTCGAGAGGGTCCACCGGCTGCACGTCGTAATGGCCGTAAAACATCACGTGGGTGCCGGGCCCGTCTTGGTGGCCTACAACCATGGGGTGGCCGGGGGTTTCGCGCTTTGATACGTCAAATCCGATCTCGGCCAGGTCAGCTACCAGCCAGTCCGCCGCCCGGTCGCAATGCTCCTTATATGCGGGGTCGGTCGAAATCGAAGGCACGCGCAGCAGCGTCTCAAGCCGAGCAACGGCGTTATCGAGGTCCTGGTCAATATGGGCGAGAACAGCGTTAAGGCTCATGGATGCGCTCCGATACGTTTTGGGTTAGAATTTGCTTACGGGTTTCGCCCCCGTGCCGCAATCGGGACCGGAACCGCCAACCACCCATGCCATGGAAAACATCGCAATGAGGACCTGTTTCCTGACCAGCTTGGCCTACGGGTTTGTCGTTCTTCTAAGCCTCTTGTTGCCTAGCGCGCCATGGGCGGAGGGGACCGCTGACCGAATGGCTCTTACGCTCCCGATTGATTGCATTCTCGGCGATACTTGCGTCATTCAACAGTACATGGACCACGACCCAAGCCGTGACGCCCGGGACTACACCTGCGGCGGCGCTACCTATGACGGGCACAAGGGCACAGATTTTCGCGTTTCCGTCCTACATATGCGCCGGGGAGTGGACGTGCTTGCGGCCCGGGCTGGGCGCGTCATAGGCGTACGCAATGATATGGACGATGTGCGCGCCGATACCGACCGCCGCCGCGATACCGTGCGGGGGCGCGAGTGTGGAAACGGGGTTGTGATCCGTCACGGCAGCGGGTTCGAGACGCAGTATTGCCACCTTAAACGCGGGTCGGTGACCGTGGCCCCAGGCGACCAGGTCTCCGCCGGCGCCGTCCTGGGGCAGGTAGGGCTTTCTGGAAATACCGAATTTCCCCACCTCCACCTGAGCGTGCGCCTTAACGGTGATCCGATTGACCCCTTTGCCCCGGACCCGGGCCGCGCCGCCTGCGCGGTCCCGTTTCGCGACCTTTGGACCGGGACCATGGCCGATCACACCTATGCACCGACCCAGCTTTTTGGCGACGGTGTTGGTGACGGCATGATCAGTTTCCGCGCGGTCCTAGACGGTGCTTACGATGGCTTCCAACCGCGCCGTGATCGCGCTTTGGTGGTCTGGGGGCTTGGCCTAAACGGCCAGCCCGGCGACACCCTGGGCCTTCGCCTGTCAGGGCCGAGGGGTTTGATTGTTGCCACCACAGCTGACCGGCTTGAGGCGCGCAAGGCCCAGTGGTACGCTTTTGCCGGCCGAAAGGCTCCGAAAGCCGGCTGGGCGCCTGGGGTCTACACATGGCGCATTGACCTGCGCCGGGGCACTCGGGTGATCGACAGCCGAAGCGGACGCGTCACCGTCGACTAGGCGGGGCGTCTCGCCGGCGCCACCTGTGGCGGTTTCGGAGCACTCCACCGTCCGTATGGGCGCGCGCGCCTCGGCCAAAAGCGCGGTCAAAACCGCCACGTGGCGTTTGCTGGAATACTGGGCGTCGCCCGCAAGCCGCGTCTCGTTGAGCATTTCTTCACGGCTCAGAAGCGCGTCGATTGCCGAAGCGCGGCTTGGCGTGCGCGGGGTGCGCAGCACGCGGCGCAGGTCCGTTTCACGGGTATAATCCAAGAGCCCAATGCGGGCGGCTTTGATCAGGATCTTCGGGCGGCGCATGTGCGCCAGGGCAGCGATCAGGTCGGTCATTTGGTCCTCCTTGCCGGGCAAGGCTAGACCGATCTAGTCGCCTGTTGCGTTGCACTTTTATCCACAGTCCGCTGCAAAGCATTTGTTTATAAATAAGAAACGATTGTGACCATTTGTGGAAAACTTTAACCATTTGTTTAACAATCAACCCTAAGTAGTTTATTTAACAAGCGACACATAAAGGGGAAAACACGTGTCTCACGACCCGACACTGCCTATGGGCGGCCTTTCGGCGCGCCGGGGCTGCCTGGAAGAAGCCGCTGCGAGTTACCTTGCCCACGTGGTCGATGGCCATTCGATCCGATCCATCGCGGCGCGCGCGGCCGTGGCGCCATCAACCATTCTGCGGCGTATACGCAAGATCGAATCGATGCGCGACGACCCGGTGCTCGATAGCTTTCTGACGAAGGGGGAGGCGCGGCGCGGTGCGATGCTGGACGCGCCAGAGCCCCAAGCCAAATCGGCGCCAAAGCCTGCGCCAGAGCCATCCTCTAAGCCTGGCCCCGCACCTGCAACGGCAGGATCCGCGGGCCACGGCCCCAGTGCCGACGCCAAAGGCGCTGCCATGAGCCGCGAAGAAGTCACGCTACTTCGCCGCCTGTCAGAGGCCAACGCCATGCTTGTGGTGTCTCGGGGTATGGAAAAAGCGATTGTGTTGCGCACGGGCGCCGATGGCACGCAACGCCAGACCGGGGTTGTCAGTTCGGACCTCGCAGGGGCCTGTGTTCTACGCGACTGGATCCGCTGTGCCCGCCAGGGCAAGGTATCTTGCTACCACATCACCGACGCGGGCCGCATGGCTCTGCGCCGCACCCTCGCCGGAGAGGCCATCTCTAAGCGTCGCCCCACCGGCTTTTCCGAGGCACCCAGCGTTTTTGGCGAACAGCACAAAGACTGGGGCGAACGGGCCATTCCGAACGGCGAAGGTGGCACCACACGCACCCGTGTGAACCTGCGCGAAAGCCCCCTTGCGATGCTTGGTCGCAAACGCGGCAAGGATGGCAAACCCTTTCTTAGTCGCGATCTTGTCGATGCGGGCGAACGCCTGCGAGAGGATTTTGAGCTGTCGCGCCTAGGCCCGCGGGTAGGCCAAAACTGGGACCGTTTTTTGACTGCCGGCACTCGGGGCCAGTTCAACGCCCAAGCTCCGGAGACCGGTTTGAGCGGGGCGCAGGCGCGTTTTGACCGAGCCATGGGTGTCCTCGGCCCCGGGCTAAGCGACGTCGCCATGCGCTGTTGCTGCTTCCTCGAAGGCTTGGAAACCGCAGAAAAACGCCTGGGTTGGTCGGCGCGGTCGGGCAAGATTGTGCTGCGCATTGCGCTTCAGCGGCTTCGGCTGCACTACGACACCGAATGTGGCGGCGACGACCGGCGTATTGGTTGACCTGGACTTTGCGGCCCGCGTTAAAGCCCACTTAGCCGCCTAGCCCCCGCAAGACGCTTGCCCGGCGCCGGTCGCCGTGGTTGCATGGGCGTGTCGTATCCGGGGGTCAGGGCGCTGGAATTTGGTCCGCATCTTTTGCTTGCCACGCTGGAAGGCGCTGTTGGCGCGGCTGTACTAGCGCTGACGGCGCTTGGTCTGTCTCTGGTCTTCGGGGTTATGCGGGTCGTGAACGTGGCCCACGGCGAATTCTACATGCTGGGTGCCGTCATCGCCTGGTGGGTTGCCACGGCTGTGGGCGGGCACCCGGCGCTCGGCTTTGTGGCGGCGGTACTCGTGGCGCCTTTAGCGGTGGGTGCGCTTGCCGCGGCGGCGGATGTGACGGTTCTTAAACGGGTGAACTATGACCCAGAACGCACGATCGTGGCTACGATCGGCATTCTTTACATTCTCCAGCAACTCACACTTATGACCTACGGCCCCGAAGCCCGACCAGTCGAGCCGCCTTTCAACCAGCGTATCCCGCTGCCTTGGTTCGAAAACACCGGTGCCGGGTGGGAGCTTTACTACCCTTGGGGTTTGTCGACGACGTCCTACAAGCTTTTTGTGATCGCCGCTTCGGCGGGGATGCTCCTGGCGGTTTGGCTTTTCATGACCCGGTCGCGCACGGGGCTGGTGATGCGCGCGACCCAGGCCGATCGGGACATGGCGCAGACCTTTGGCATCCCCACGGACCGGGTCTATGCCCTGGTCTTCGGCATCGGCTGCGGGCTGGCGGCCCTCGGTGCTGTGCTGATCGTGCCGATCCAGCAGGCCCACTACCTGATGGGCGCCGACCCGCTGCTGCTGAGCTTTATCGTCGTGATCATCGGCGGCCTGGGCAGCCTGCCGGGCACGGTGATCGCAGCGCTGATCATCGGGTTGAGCGACGGCATCATCAGCGTCTTTTTCTCGGCTACGCTGGCGAAAATCCTCGCTACGCTCCTCGTTGCGTTTGTCCTGGTGTTCCGGCCCCAGGGGCTTTTTGGCGGCGGTGGACGTGGCTAGGGGCCAGGCATGATCCGCGCGGACGCACCGTCCACCGGGCGCCGGGCGCTGGCGCTACACCTGGGGCTGGTGGCGGTGCTTTTGGCGCTCAACTGGGTGCTGCCCGCTTACTATCACGGCAACCTCGCGCGGATCATGGTGCTGGCGACCTTCGCCGTGGGCTTCAACGTGGCCTTCGGCTACACCGGTCTTCTGAGCCTGGGCCACGCCATGTTCTTTGCTGCTGGCATGTACGGGATGGGGCTAACCTTGCGCCACCTGGGCTGGACCCCGGGGCCGGCGCTGGTGGCTGGCGTCTTAAGCGGTGTGGCCCTTGCTGCCGTGGCTGGGGCCCTTGCGCTGCGCACGGCGGGCGTTGCGTTCATGATTGTGACGCTGATGTTTTCCCAGGCGGCTTATCTGACGGTGCTTTACTTTGGCACCTGGACGCGCGGTGACGAAGGCTTTGTGATCCAGCAGGCCGAGCGGGTGCTCTTTGGCCTCGACCTCAGCGACCCAGACCTGCGCTACCTCGCCGCCTGGGCGATCTTTTCGGGCGCCACGCTCTTTTGCCTTTGGCTGGTGCAGGCCCCCTTTGGCCGGGTGCTTGTGGCGATCCGAGAAAACGAGGACCGCGCCACCATGCTAGGCTACGACACGTTTGCGCGCAAATGGGGCGCGCTGGTGATCTCGGGCGGGATATCCGCCCTGGCCGGGGCGGCCTACGGTCTGCTTTTCGGCTATGTCGGCGCCACGTTTGCGTCGGTTCAGTATTCGATCTTTCCGCTTCTTTACGTGCTTCTCGGCGGGGCAGGGACGGTCATCGGCCCCTTTGTTGGCACACTTTTCATGTTCTTCCTGATCGACATCTCTTCGGGCATCACCTCGGCCTATATGCTTGTGGCGGGCGTCGTTCTTGTGGCGCTGACGCTTTTTGCCCCTCAGGGCCTTGTGGGGGAACTGCGCAGGCGGCTGGCGCCTTGGTTGCCGTGACCGGCCCGGTCCTGGAAACCCGGGGGCTGATCCGCCGTTTCGGCGGCCTGACCGCCGTGGATGACGTGAGCCTGAGCGTCCCCAAAGGCCAAATTCGCGCGCTGATCGGGCCCAATGGCGCGGGCAAGACAACGTTGGTGTCGCTGATCTCTGGCCGCATCCCGCCGAGCGCCGGGCGCGTCTTTTTCGAAGGCCGGGACGTGACTGCGCTGCCCGCCCACCGGCGCATCCGCGCGGGCATGGCCTACACGTTCCAGATCACGTCGGTCTTTGCCCGCCTCAGCGCCCGGGAAAACGTGCGCCTGGCGGCCCATAGGCGTGGCAGCGCCGCGGGACGCGACGCGGTGGAGACGGCGTTGTCCCGCACGGGCATCCTGGACCGTGCGGACCAGGTGGCGGGTGATCTCGCCTACGGACACCAGAGGCTATTGGAGATCGCCATGGGCCTCGTGCGAGCGCCGCGGCTTTTGATCCTGGATGAGCCGACCCAGGGCTTGGCCCAGGCCGAGGTGGCAGCCTTCAATGACTTGATCCGGGCGCTCGACACGACGGTGCTTTTGATCGAACACAATATGGATGTGGTTATGGAACTGGCCCAGGTGGTGACCGTGCTGAATTTCGGCGCTGTGCTGGCCGAGGGGCCGCCGGACACCATCCGGTCCGATGCGTCCGTGCAGGCCGCCTACCTGGGGGGCGCCTGATGCTGCGGCTTGATGGGGTGGACTGCGGCTACGGGCCCGTGCAGGTCCTGCGGGGGGCAACGCTTGCGGTGGCGCCCGGCGAGGTGCTTTGCCTCATGGGCCGCAACGGCGCAGGTAAGACCACGCTTTGCCGGGCGGTGATGCAGCTTTTACCGCTCAGCGCCGGACGCGTGATCGTCGAAGACCGCGACACCGCCGACGGGCCGCCCCACCGGGTGGCGGACTTGGGGCTGGCCTACGTGCCCCAGGGGCGGCGGCTTTTTGCCGGGCTCACCGTGGCCGAGACGCTCGATATCGGGCTCATGGCGCGCCGCGACACCCGCGCAAATGCCGCCGAAATACGGGCCGAAACACGGGCTGAAACACGGGCCGATATCCTGGCCATTTTCCCGCGCCTGGGGGAGCGGCTTCGCCAACGGGCTGAGACCCTGTCCGGCGGCGAACAGCAGATGCTTGCCACGGCCCGGGCCTTGGCCATCCGCCCGCGATACCTGCTTTTGGATGAGCCTACCGAGGGGCTCCAACCCTCGATGATCGACACGATCGCCGCGGCTGCGCGCCAAATGCGCGACCGCGGGGTGGGTATTCTACTGGTAGAGCAGAAGCTTGATGCCGTGCTGGCACTCGGCGACCGGGTGCAGTTTCTTGAAAACGGCGTCACGCGCGAGGTGCAACCGGTGGCTGACGTCGCAGCGGACCGCCGCTTGATTGCCCGCTACGTGGGCGTGTGATTCGGCCTCAGACCTCGACGATGCGCAATGCTATGGGCGCGGCGGCGCTATCGTCCGTACCTTCGATCGCCGCTAGGGCCGCTTCCACCGACGCCGGTGCCGCCGGGTGTGTGACGATCAGAACCGGCGCCGCTTCGCCCGGTTGGTGGGCCTGCTGGCGTAATCGGTCGATGGATACACCTTGGGCGCCTAGGGCACCGGCTACCTTCGCCAGCACCCCCGGGGCATCACGCAGGCGCAGGCGGATGTACCAGTTTGATGGCGTGCTTGACTGGGCAGGACGGGCTGCCACTAGGTCTTTGGCTGGACTACCAAAAATCGGCACCACTGCGCCTCTGGCAATGTCCACCACATCGCCCAAGACTGCGCTTGCCGTAGGCCCGGCGCCCGCGCCCGCCCCGCGCAGCACCACTTGACCTACCGCATCGCCTTCGATGACGACCATGTTTGTACCCCCCTCAAGCTGTCCTAGAGGTGAGTTATAAGGCACCAGACACGGCATCATGGATTGCTCTAACCCGGCGTCTGTCATCTGTGCCAGACCCAAAAGCTTAATCCGATAACCCATGTCCCGCGCAGCGATAATGTCCTCGATGGTGATCTCCGAGATGCCTTGTAGCCGTGCGCCTGCGAAATCCACCTGGGTCCCAAAGCTAATGGCCGATAGGATCACCAACTTGTGCGCCGCATCGATCCCGCCTACGTCGTGGTTGGGGTCCGCCTCCAGGTAGCCCTGGGCGTCGGCCTCGGCTAAAACCTCGGTATAAGCCAAGCGGCCGGTTTCCATACGCGTCAGAATATAGTTG
>JBCCMR010000014.1:0-19392 GCA_039026255.1 Pseudomonadota bacterium | reverse complement strand
TCAACGCGCGCATCTGCTCCGATGATGACGATGTGATGCTCGTCACGGCCCAGGGTCGGGCCATCCGCTTTAGGTCCACAGATGTGCGGGTCTTCAATTCCCGGGCGTCCGTAGGCGTGCGTGGCGTCGCCTTGAAAAACGACGACGAGGTGGTGTCGATGTCGGTCATCCGCCATTTTGAGGCTACCCCCGAGGAACGCGCCGCTTACCTTAAGAAACGCCGCGCTGTTGCGGGTTTGACTGACGAGGATGCCTCTGACGACGAAGAGGAAACCCTTGACGGCGACATCAGCCCGGATCGCTATGCTGAAATGTCAGCGGCAGAGAACCTGATCCTAACGTTGACCAACGGGGGTGCAGGCAAGCTGAGCTCGTCCCACGACTACCCGGTGAGGGGCCGCGGGGGCCAGGGCGTACGCGCCATGGACGCGGCTATGCGCGGTGGCCCGTTGGTAGACAGTTTCCCGGTGGACCTTGACGATCAGATCATGCTCGCGACGTCGAGCGGGCAGTCCATCCGCGTGCCGGTAGACGGCATATCCTTCCGCTCCAGGAGCGCCGGCGGAGTGCGGGTCTTTAACCTGGGCGCAGACGAAAGCGTGGTGTCTGTCGCCTGGATCGCCGAAAGCCACGAGGACGCAAGCGAGGATTAGCACGCCGTCACCTAGGGTCCAAACGTGCCGCATGTGTGCGCAGTCAACGCCTTCGGTGATCGGCGCCGCATCGCCGGCGCCAATGGAAAAAGTCACGCGCGGGCCGAAACCAAGACCCATTGGTGCCGCGCTGCCTTAGGCCGCACACCCGCAAAATCAGAGTGCCGTAATCGTATGCCTGCAAGGAAATACCCCCCGTGAACCGCTGAATGCAACGCGGGACTTTCTCCTTTGTCGAAATACTCAAATCCTCGGGTGACCGCAAAGGCGGACACCGTGGACCTGTGGCGCCGCTTTACCCTAATCAACAGGCCCCCTTGCCCCGAACCGCCGACGCAGGGTAAGCCCGTCCAGGAGGGTCGTGTGAGGCAGCCGTTGTGGACAACTGGGACGATCTGAGGTTCGTGCTTGCTTTGGCGCGCTACGGTTCTATGAACCAGGCGGCGCGCCACTTGCGTACCAATACCGCCACCGTTTCACGGCGGATACGCCGCATCAACGAAACTCACGGCAGCGCGCTTTTCATTAAAGGCCAGAACGACTGGCACATGACCGATGCGGGCCGGGCGGTCTATGACGTGGCTGCCCGATTGGCCGATGATCTAGTAGGGCTGGAAAGCCTGCAGCCCCAACCCACAGGAGAGGTGCGCGTCGTGCGTGTCACTTCGCTTGACTACCTGGTCACTGAAGTGCTGGCCGAGGGGCTGCCAGACTTCGCCCGCAGCCACCCCGACGTGATCCTGGAGTTGAGCGCCACCGACGCCAACCTGTCGTTGGCCTACGGCGAAGCGGACGTGGCGGTGCGCTTGACCAGACCCACCGAAGGACGCCTTGTGGCGCGGCGCATCGCCCAGCTTCGCATGGGTGTCTTCGGAGGTGACCGGGGCGCCGAAGGCTGGATCGGCCTGCCCTTTGACCTTGACTGGACGCCCGAGATGAAAAACGGCCTGGCCCACTACGGCCGCGCCCCGGCCGCGCGGCTGGCGAGCTTCCACGCCATCCTCAGCGCCGCCGCAATCTGGGGTCTTGGCGCCGTGGCGCCAGAGTTTATGGCAGCCGGTCACGCGGCGCTTCGATCACGCCAGGACCGCGCGCTCATGCCCCAACGCGAGGTGTGGATGGTGCTGCACGAAACCCGCAAAAGCGACCAAATCCTGCGCGAAGTGTGCCGCTGGATCGAACAACGTTTCCAGGGCCTGCAATAGCCAAAGGGCCTAAAAAGCCGGGCAGCCATTATTGCTCAAGGCTGTGAGATTACCCTAGATCGGAACCCCGCCTATGGCGGAGCCAGGCGCGCCGTTGCAATCCTGCATACCCAGCTTTGCAACCGTGGGGAGTTTACCGCCCCAGGCGGTTGGCGTGTATGGGACCCGGGCGCGGGGACCTACTACCCATCTGAAGGTCCTCAAGGCCGAATTTAGTCGGCTGCCCGGCCCCCTCTGCGAACCCCTACCGTAGAGGGGGCACCTGGCGGCCCACACCCGACACTTGGCGCCTGGAAAACCGCAAAGCTCCGGCCAATGGCCTGTCGAGCACGCCCCGGCAGCCAACCTACATCTTGCAGCGCAACGCCCACCGTATTGTGACGTCCGCCGCGCCGCGCTACATCACTATTATGACAAAACCCATCCACATCATCGGCGGGGGCATGGCCGGGGCCGAGGCCGCCTGGGCCGTCGCCAACGCAGGCCACCGGACCGTAATTCACGAAATGCGCCCGACCGTCAGTACCTTTGCCCACCGCACCGGCCACTTTGCTGAATTGGTTTGCTCAAACTCGTTCCGGTCCGACGACGACGAAAGCAACGCCGTAGGTCTTTTGCACTGGGAAATGCGCCAAGCCGGGTCAATTCTGATGGAGGCTGCCGCCCGTTTCAAGCTGCCCGCCGGCGGTGCGCTTGCGGTCGACCGCGACCCTTTCGCGGCCTTTGTGACCGAAAAGCTCCGCGCGCACCCAAAAATTTCAGTTTCGTCAGGCGAAGTCACCCGCCTTCCTGCCCAGGGCGATGGCCCGGCAATCGTGGCCACGGGTCCCCTGACATCGGGTTCGCTGGCCCAAGCAATTCTCGCGCAAACCGGCGAAGACGCGTTGGCCTTTTTCGATGCTATCGCTCCCATCGTACACGCGGACAGCGTTGATATGGATGTGGCCTGGTTCCAGTCCCGCTACGACAAAGGTGACACTGAAGAAGAACGCTGCGCCTACCTCAACTGCCCCATGGATCGCCCTACCTACGAGGCCTTTATCGACGCGCTCCTGGCCGCGCCGCGGGCCGATTTCAAAGACTGGGAAGCGGACACCCCCTATTTCGACGGCTGCCTACCTGTTGAGGTCATGGCCGAAAGGGGCCGAGAGACGCTGCGCTTTGGCCCCATGAAACCAGTGGGGCTTACCAACCCGCACGCGCCGGATGTAAAACCCTACGCGGTCGTGCAGCTGCGCCGCGACAACGCCCTAGGCACCCTTTTCAACATCGTGGGTTTCCAGACCAAGATGCGTTACGGAGACCAGGCAGAGGTGTTGCGCATGATCCCAGGTTTAGGCGACGCCCGCTTTGCACGCCTAGGCGGCATTCACCGCAATACTTTTATCAACTCGCCCCGACTTCTGGACGAAGAGATGCGTCTCAAAACGCTGCCACACATTCGCTTTGCCGGTCAGATCAGCGGTGTGGAAGGCTACGTGGAAAGCGGCGCCATGGGGCTTTTGGCCGGGCGCCTTGCGGTGGCAGAACTCGAAGGCCGCCGCCTGATGCCGGTGCCTGCAACCACGGCCATGGGCGCACTTTTGACGCACATAACTGGCGGTGCCGATGCCAAAACCTTCCAGCCGATGAATGTCAATTTCGGCCTCTTTCCCCCGGTCGATGACGTCCGGGGCGGTCGGCGCAACCGTAAAATGCGCTACAAAGCCTACACGGACCGGGCAAAAGGGGCCTGGCGGGCATGGCTTGCCACCCATGCGGCCCCCGCGGCCGCCTGAGCGAAAGGCCCTCCCCATGACAACCGATAAGCAGTTTCTAGACCATGCCTACGGGCTCGACGGCGTAGAAAAGACCCGGGATTTCTACTCTGACTGGGCGGCAAGCTACGACGCTGAGGTGGCCGCTAACGGCTATGTCACCCCGGGTCGCTGCGCAGCGGCCCTGGCTGCGGTGGCTGATCCTTCGCTCCCAGTCCTGGATGTGGGTTGCGGCACGGGGCTTTCGGGCCAGGCCCTGGCGGCGGCAGGTTTCGCGGTCATCGACGGCTGTGACCTGACGCCCGAGATGTTGGAAAAGGCCGATCAAACAGGCGTTTACCGCCGTACCTGGGTGTCATCTCCTGACGCGGGTCTTGAAACCTCCGGGGGGCCCTATGGCGCGATCTCGGCCATTGGCGTGATTGGCGCAGGCGCAGCGCCGCTGTCGCTTTTTCACGCAATACTGGAGACGATGGACCCGGGCAGCTTTTTTGTCTTTTCGTTTAACGACCACACACTCGACGACCCCGCCTATGCCGCCGCGGTTGAAGCCGCCACCGCAGCAGACACCCATCGCCTCCTGTCCCAGGATTATGGTGATCACCTACCTGGGCGCCAAATGAAATCCACGGTCTACGTGCTTGAACGGGCGTGACGGCGCTTGCGCCTGTCACCCGGTTCGCCCCATCGCCTACCGGCCCGCTGCACCTGGGGCACGCGTTCTCTGTTCTGACCGCTGAGGCCCGCGCTGGACCTAACGGGCGGTTCCTTTTGCGGATCGAAGACATTGATCAGGGCCGTGCGCGCCCGGCCTGGGAACAGCAGATTTTCGACGATCTTGCCTGGCTCGGGGTCACCTGGGAAACCCCTGTGATGCGCCAGACCGAACGCAAGGCAGCCTATGAAACCGCGCTTGATCAACTTTGGGCACGCGGGCTCTTATACCCGTGCCGTTGCAACCGCCGGGATATTCTAGCCGCTGCCAGCGCGCCCCAAGAAGGCGCTCCACCCACGGGACCCGACGGTGTGATCTACCCGGGCACTTGCCGGGGGGCGTCGCGGGATGGTCCGCGCCCCCAAGGCAAAGCATTGCGGCTTGACATGGGGCTTGCCGCCCGGGACTTGCGGTTCACGGAAACCTGCGCGGATGCCCCTGGTGGCGCCCGGGAGGTGGCCATCACTGCGGACACGCTTCGGGCCACCCTGGGCGACGTGGTCATCGCCCGGCGGGATATGGGAACAAGCTATCACCTGGCGGTCGTGCTCGATGATGCGGCCCAGGGCGTGACCGAGGTCACGCGCGGCGCTGATCTTTTTGCGGCAACAGGTATTCAAGCGGTCCTCCAGGACCTTCTTGACCTGCCGCGACCCCAATACCACCACCACCGGCTTATCCGTGACGGAGCAGGCAAGCGGCTTGCCAAGCGTGACGATGCCCGCGCCATCGCCAGCTACCGACGCGCAGGCGCCACCCCCGCCGGTCTGCGCGCGCTTCTAGGGCTTTAAGCGGGCGGCGCCACACCCCTGCTGCCAGTCTAGCGCATCCGCAAAAGCCGCCTGCGCCCAGAATACCCCGGGGTCGCCCCTTTTCTTTTTTCAAATACTCAAAATCACCCGATACCCTGCGCAAACCGGCCTGCGGTCGCTTGGATCAGCGCAGGGCATCGCGGGTTTCGCGGGCGCGCTCGGTAGCGCTTGGCGCTTGCGGTGCGCCGGGCGGAGGCTCACCACTTTGGGATGTGCTGCGTTGGGTCACGGCCGGTGCCGCGTCCACAAACCCCGGCGGCGGCGCCGGCGCCCGGGTGCGAAAGATCTCGCGAAAAGCCCCGGGCGTCAGGATAGAAAACGGGTTTACCGACACCCGCGGGTCTTTGGCCGGCCCGCGCATACGATAAGTGAAGGAAAACATCCCCTCCCCCTTGCGACGGCCCACGAGGGGCCCAAAGAGCCGCTCAAAGACGCCGTTTACGGCGTAAAGCGGTGTGGTCACCCCTTCGAAGTCGACGGTCTTCGCCCGCGTGTCGTACCAGCCATCGAGCGTGATCCCCATAGAGGGCCCCACCGCAGAAAGTTTTTTCAACTCTACCGCCCCGTCGCGGAGCCGAAAGTTGCCGTCGACGGTGGAAAAATGAATGCCTTCGCCCTGGAGCTGCTGCAAAAGCCCGACTACCGAAACTGCGTTTAAAAGGCCCGCAATGGCACTGGCGTCTTTCATGCGCACGTTTTTCAGCTTGAGCGCACCGTCATAGTTCCCCCGCCCGGTCCGCGGGATAAGCTGTACCGTCATCGCCCCGTCGCGGACGTTGTGCAAAAGGTTGGCCGACGCTAATACCCCACCAGCATCAGTTGCAGTCAGTTCAATTGCGGCACCTTTGGGTTGCGGTACCATGCGTCCGGACAGGGGTATCCCGCCGTTCACACGCCCCTGGAAGCGCCCGCCGAGCCCGCCGCGGGTTGAAAAGCTCCCCTGAAAAGCCGACAAAAACAGCTCAGACGTAACCACTACCCGGTCAAGACGGGCCTCAATTGTTGTACCGCTACCGCCGCTGCCGCGTGATCCGTTACCGCCAGAAGGTAACCCGCGCAGGTCAAGCGAGCCGCCCGCCAGTTTGATCGCCGATCCGGTGCCGCGTGGTGTCAGGGTAGCGCGGCGGATGTTAAGCCAGCGCCCCACACGCAACGTGTTCAACTCTGCCCGCTCAAGCCCACCGCCAGGGATCAGCACAAGGCGGCCCGCCGCCGTGAGCCCTGGAAAACTGATCGCCACGTCATCGACCGTGGGCTCGGGCCCAAGGGTGCCGCGCAGGCGCAGGCTGCCCGCGGTGCCGGGGGCTTTGGCTACACCCAAATCTGACACCTGCACTCGGGCCCCCACCAAATCACTTTCCAGGGTCAAGGCGGGCGCCGCGCCGCGTTTGAGATCGATACGTACCTGACCCTGGGTTGACCCTGACAACAGACCCGGCGGTAGGGGCACACCAAGTTTCGCCAGGCTGTCAGTTGCGAGCGGCACCCGGGCGCGCACGGTTGAGGCGCCCGCCTTTTCCTTAGCGAAGGGTTGGTCCCAGGTCACCGCCATGGGCACACCGTCAAGCATGACATCGCCCGTGATTTGGGCGGCATCCCCGGTGACGTGCGCGGTAAGCTTGTCAGCAGCCAAACGGCGATCTGGCACCAGCGTAAGCGATTGAAATTCGGATATATCCGCGCGCACGCGGAGCGCCACTTCAGCAAGCTTTACGCCCTTGGCGAGCGGGAGCGCAAAGTCACCCGTGGCGCGCACGCGCCCCGTGGCGACATCGGGCGTCAGCCCGGCCTTTTCGATGAACCGAAATCGGTCCGAGTTGAGCACATGCAGGAGGCCCGCCACGCCGCCTTCGGCCACCAGGCTGATTTCGCCAGGGGTGGGCCGCGTGACGATGTCGGGGATATAGATTTCGGACCCTTTGAGCGCGATGCGGGTGCCATTGCCAGCGGTTATATATCCGCTTGTGAGCGTCGCGCGGAAGTCGCGGTCGGTCAGGGCGGCATAGCCGCGCCCGTTCTCCAGGTACGGCACCGTTTTCACAAGTTGAACGTTGGCGTCTTCCACATTGAAATCAAACGCAAAGCGGGCATCACCGTGGTCGGTGCGCAGCGCGCCGGCAAAGTCAGTCACCTGGCCCGCAACCACGTTTTCCATAAGCCAGTCGCGGGTTTTTGGCACGGCGATCAGCGGCCAAAGCTCTTTTAGGCGGTCGGCATCAATGCGGTCGATGCCGATGCGGTAGGCGTTGCGCCAGTAGGTGGTGCCTGCGGTGCTTGACCCTTCTGCGCGGTAGGTGAAATCCCCGTCCCGTATGGTAAGCGCGCCCACCTCCAGCTTTAGCGGGTCAAAGGAGAGCCGGGCGTCAAGAGTTGTACGCCCCAGGTGCACCGGCATGTCAAAAAGGTCTGCATTCACAAGCCGAAGATCAGTCATGGCGATCTGCCCGGTAAGCGCAGTCACCGCGCCTCCGGGGCCGCGGTCCAGCATGGCATAGCCGCTGGCCCGCGCGGACCCCGATGAGGTGTTGATATCCACCTCTGTCAGAGTGAGGATTTCGCTCGCCGGGTTATAGGTGAAATACGCTTTCGCCTGGTCGAACTGCACAGGCCCAGCGGTGGGCGCGCCCAGAAACCGCCCCTTACCCAAGTCTAGCACGCCGGCTACGGCGCCCACCGTGCCGTCGCGTCCGATGCGGGCGCGCACGGAGCCGGAGGCCTGTGTGTCGATGTTGCGCAGCCAATCCACCGCGGGCACCAGGTCTGCGATCCGTTCTGGTCTGGCGTCAAAGAACCTGACAGCGATATCTATCCCGTCGTCGCCTACGGCATATTCACCCGTCAAAATGATCTGCGTTGTTTCAGCGGCATCAGGCACGGCGATGACCGCGCGGGCGGATATTTCGTCCCCGCTGCGGGTCAGCGCGACGTCGCGGGTGTCAAACACGAAGGTCTCACCGGAAAGTTCATCTATAAGCGACAGGCGCGCACCAGAGAGGTCAATCTCTTGTAATGGAGCCAAGCGTCGGTCCGCTAAAAGCGCGTCGAAGGCTTGCCAAGGGTCACTGGCGGCCTGGGCGGTGTTGGCCATGCTCACCAGGCTAATGCGCCCGCCGCGATCCCGGCGAAGGGTGATGCGCGTGTCGGTGATCGATACCCGGTCAGGCGTCATGGCCCCGGCCAGTAGATCGCGGATCGAAAACGACGTTAGGAGCGTTGGCACCTGAAGCAACGTTTGCCCCGCCGCGTCGCGCAAGACCAAATTGTTCAACTGAAGGTTCTGGCCCGCCCCCTGCCCCGCAGTCAACGAAACGCCCCCAATATCCACCCGGTCTCCATCAAGTTCAGCATTCAGGCGCTCTTCGACCATGGCCTTGATGCGAGGTATTTCGACCGGGCCCGACCGCAGCGCCAGCACCAGCCCAACGCCCGCCAAAAGCGAAAGCGTTGTGATACCCATGCAAAGGGAAAGTGTAGCCACGCAGAAGTGTTTGACTGCCCGGGCCGTGCGGGGCGCGGATTTTGGCTCGCGTTCACGGCCATCGGCCCGGGCCCTGTGACGACGCAACCCTAAAAGCCGCCGCCGACCTGACGAAGCAGTGCTACCCTCGGGTGGAAGGCGCGCACTATAACCCGCCAAAGACGTCGCACCCACGCGTCCACTGGCGTCTGCGCCATCGTGTTTTTCCGGCTCGGTTGTATCGGGCTTGATCGCTGCCATGGCGTTCTAAATGGGGGCGTATCGGGTCATACCAACTCGAACTTATCAGATCGTGAACTGGAAGGGGGACGAAATGCCCGAGATCGGTGAAAAAGCGCCGCAATTCAATCTACCCCGGGACGGAGGGGGCACCTTAGGGTCGGCAGATCTGGCGGGAAAACCCTATATTCTCTTCTTTTATCCGCGCGACGACACTTCGGGCTGCACGAAGGAAAACCAGGGATTTTCGCAAGCGCTTGCTGATTTTGCTGACGCAGGTGTTGCCGTGGTGGGTTGCTCCAAAGACAGCGTTGCAAGCCACGATAAATTTGTCGCTAAACGGGAACTGACGGTGCCGCTAGTGTCTGATCAAGACGGCACCCTGTGCGAGGATTTTGGTGTCTGGGTCGAGAAAAAGATGTACGGCAAGACCTATATGGGCATCGAACGGGCAACTTTTTTGGTCGATGGCGACGGGGTTATTCTGCAGGCGTGGCGCAAGGTCAAAGTGCCCGGCCACGTTGAAGCGGTCTTAGATGCGGTCAAAGCGCTCTGACCGCTTGGGCCAATGGGTGCCCTTCCGCCTGACGCGCGAGAGCAACGAATGACGGCAAAGTGTCGGCGGATTCGCGCCGATTTGGGCGTTTCCCTTGAAGGGCAGCGGCGCTTTGGCTAAAGCCGAAGAACGCGCGGCAAAAATGTCACAAAAGAACGGCGCATGGGCAGGCATTCCGGGGTGCAAAGAAAGACATGAGCGGGATTTTTCAGCGGCTCAACGCTGCCCTCGCGCGGCACTTGCCCGAACAGCGCATCTATATGCGCACGGAACATACCACGCGGTATTTCCGCGCCACGCCGCTTTTGCAGGCGGGGGCCGGGGTCGCCCTGGCGGTGTCGCTGGTGTGGATGGTGCTGGCCACGGCGGCGCTGATGATCGACCGCATTTCGGCCCAGTCGAACCGGACCCAGGCCGAGGTTTTGCAACGGGCCTATGAAACGCGGCTCTCAGAACTGAGCCAGGAACGCGATGCCCGCGCCATCGAGGCGCAGACCGCGCAAGAGAGGTTCTACATCGCGCTTGAGCAGATCAGCCATCAACAAAGTGAACTGCTTGAGGCGGAAGAAGAGCGCCGCGAACTGGCGACCGGGCTAAGCATTATGCAGCAAAAGCTTCAGAAGGCTGTGTCAGAGCGAGATTATGCCCAGGAAAAGTCCGATAGCCTTCTGGCGGAAATCCAGGCGCTGACGGGCTCGCTCAACACAAGGCTCGGCGGCGCCGAAGATACCGAGGAAACGTTGGTGGCCCTGGCGCGGACCTTGGCGCAGACGGTGGAACAGCGCGACACCCTTTCAGCCCAGGCGGACGAACTTTTCGACACGATCAACACGCTGACCTATGAACAGCGGCTCAAAGACCAGCGCAACGCCCAGGTGTTTGCCAAACTGGAAAGCGCAGTCGCCGTTACCCTGGGCCCCCTGGAAAGGGCATTGCGTCGGGCGGGCTTTGACAGCGACGCGCTCATAGAAGAGATGCGGCGCACTCATTCGGGCACAGGCGGGCCGCTGACAGCGCTTTCGATTTCCACGAAGGGAGCGGCGTTGGCCGAACTTCCGAAGGGCACGCGCGAACTTTTTGAACGGCTCGATAAGATCAGCGCCGCAAAGATGGCAGTCGAAAGCTTGCCGTTGGCATTTCCGGTCCGCGGCACCTACCGGCATACGTCGCCTTTTGGGTACCGGCGCGACCCCAAAACTGGCGGCACCCGGTTGCACAAAGGCATGGATCTGGCCGGGCCAAGGGGCACCGCGATTGTGGCCACAGGCGACGGGGTTGTGACCTTTGCCGGGCGCCAGTCCGGGTATGGTCGGCTGATCAAGATTCGCCACGCCAAGGGCTATGAGACGTTTTACGCCCACCTCAACGCCATCCGGGTGAAACAGGGGCAAAGGGTCTCGCGCGGGGAGCGAATTGGTGATATGGGCAATTCAGGTCGATCCACCGGCGTGCATCTGCACTACGAGGTGCGGATCAACGGAACACCCGTAAACCCGAGCAAGTACACAAAGGCTGCCAACGATGTTTTCTAAGAGCAAGATCACCGACACATCCAAGGGCGACGCCACGCCTGCGCCCGCCCCCACGGGAGGCCCGGCTGCGGCTCCGCCTGCGGCAAAGCCCCAGGCCAACGCCCCGGCGCCCGCGGCTCCGCCGAAGGCAAAGCCGCCCGCGTCGATCTTGTCCGAGGACCTCACAATCACCGGGAACTTGGAAACCACCGGCGATATCGAGGTTAAAGGCACCATCAAAGGTGACATCCGCGCCCACCTGCTTACCGTCGGCGAAGGCGCCACCGTCGAAGGCGAAGTTGTGGCCGACGATGTGGTCGTGAATGGCCGCGTGGTGGGCCGGGTGCGCGGGCTAAAAGTGCGCCTGACGTCCCAGGCCAAAGTCGATGGCGACATCATCCACAAGACCATCGCCATCGAATCCGGCGCACAGTTTGAAGGCTCCGTGAAGCGGGAAGAAGACCCGCTTAAGGCTGCCGCCAAAAAGCCGATACCGACCGCAGCGGCTGCGCCGCAAACCCAAGCGAAACCCCAGGGCTGATCGGTCGCCGACCAAATACCTGTCCAAGCCCACAAAAAAAGGCCCGTTAGAGCGGGTCTTTTTTTTGCACTTGCCCCATCCCATGGCGCCGTGGGCGGTGGGCCTTTGCAACCGTTCGACCGGAGGCCATAACGGTGGTGCAGGGCGCCGCGCGCAATCCTGCCCCCGCAACGGCCCGCTCAAACCTCTGAGCCGAGGCCCCAGCCCCGGAGACCGCCCTTGAACCAGCCGCCCCAGCACCCGCCGCGCAAACGCCCCGAAGACCTGCGCAGCCGCGCCTGGTTCAACAATCCCGGCGACCTTGAGATGACCGCCCTTTATGTGGAGCGCTACCTCAATTACGGGCTAACCCGCGAAGAACTTGGGCAAAAGCCCATCATTGCGATTGCGCAGACGGGGTCCGATCTAAGCCCCTGCAACCGCCACCACCTGGAACTGGCCAAGCGGGTACGCGATGGGATTATCGCCGCCGGGGGCACGGCGATCGAGGTGCCCGTCCACCCCATCCAGGAAACTGGCAAACGGCCCACGGCGTCCCTGGACCGCAACCTGGCTTACCTGTCGCTTGTGGAGACGCTTTTTGGTTATCCGCTTGACGGCGTGGTTCTGATGGTCGGTTGCGACAAGACAACGCCGGCGCTTTTGATGGCAGCGGCGACGGTCAACATACCGGCCATTGCGCTCAGCGTGGGACCGATGCTCAACGGCTGGTACAAAGGTCAGCGCACCGGGTCGGGCACCATCGTTTGGAAAGCCCGAGAACTGCATGCCACAGGCGAAATCGACGACCAGGAATTTATTGACCTCGTGTCCTCATCGGCGCCCTCGGTGGGGTACTGCAACACCATGGGCACCGCCTCGACAATGAATTCGCTCGCAGAGGCGCTGGGAATGCAGCTGCCCGGTGCTGCGGCCATCCCCGCCCCCTACCGGGAACGGGGCCAAATGGCCTATGCCACCGGGCGGCGTATCGTAGACATGGTTTGGGAAGACCTGACCCCCCGGCGCCTAATGACCCGCGCAGCCTTTGAAAACGCGGTGGTGGTCAATTCGGCAATCGGGGGATCCACAAACGCACCCATTCACCTGAACGCCATCGCCCGCCACCTAGGCGTGCCGCTGTCGAACAAGGACTGGCAGGACCTGGGCCACCACATCCCGCTTCTGGTCAATCTGCAGCCCGCCGGCGAATACCTGGGCGAAGATTTCCATCGGGCCGGAGGCGTGCCTGCTGTGGTGGGTGACCTGATCACCGCGGAGCTTTTGCCGCACCCAGGGGCGGGCACTGCCAACGGGCGCACCTGGGCCGACAACGCCAGCCCGCCCGGCGACCGGTCCGACGCGGACCGTCGGGTAATCCGCCCGGCGGACGCACCCCTGCGCCCCAGCGCGGGGTTTCTGAACCTGGGCGGCAATATCTTCGACAGCGCCATCCTGAAGACGTCTGTGATATCGGATGACTTCCGCGCCCGCTATCTGAACAACCCGGACCAGCCCGGGGTGCTCTCGGGGCCCGCAGTGGTGTTTGACGGGCCCGAACACTTTAACCGCACGGTCGATGACCCGGCGCTTGGCATCACCGAAGCGTCGATCCTTTTCATGCGCGGTGCCGGGCCCCTGGGCTACCCCGGCGCGGCCGAGGTGGTGAATATGCGCGCGCCGAGCTACCTCTTGCGTCGGGGGATCACCGCCCTGCCCTGCGTGGGCGACGGGCGTCAATCCGGCACCTCGGGCAGCCCCTCAATCCTGAACGCATCCCCCGAAGCGGCAGCGGGCGGAAACCTAGCGATTCTGCAAAACGGCGACCTGGTGACGATCGACCTCAACGCCTGCACAGTCATGGTAGACCTCACCGAGGCAGAGATCGCCGCCCGGTGGGATGCGCTGCGCGCGAAGGGCGGCTTCCCGGTGCCCGAAAGCCAGACGCCCTGGCAGCACTATTTCCGCGATCTGGCCGGGCCCCTGTCAGAGGGTATGACGCTGCGTGGGGCAGACACGTTCCAGGGCGTCGCGCAAAAGGCATTGCCCCGCAACAATCACTAGGGACTGGCGGGGTGCCCGCGGGCGTTTTTGGTTTGATTCCTCGGCCAAAATTGGTTAACTCGATAGGTATTTGGGTGTGACGAAACTCACAGACCCGAGCGGGGACATAGGTTACGACTTCAATCGATTTGTAAGGGAGCATTCCGATGGCAGACGATATTCTTGTGGTAGGCACAGGCGCATTACGCGTCGGCGGTTCTGGCATCCAGCCAGAGAAACAAGACCCCGGCGTGGCGTTCCTGTCGAACGGCAACTACGTGGTCGCATGGACGGAACGCATCTACGACCCGAGCACCTTCACCAACACCTACGAGACGTATTTCCGCATCTATGATAGCGCGGGGGTTGAGGTGACAACAGCCCAGCTTCAGGCCGACAGCCCAGCCGGGGAAGAGACCCAGTTGCGCATCATCGGCCAGGACACCGGCGGCTTTGTGATCATCTGGAATTCCGAGGGCCAGGACGGCGACGAGGGCGGCGTCTTCGGCCAGCGGTTCTTTAACGGGGGTGCCAAGCGGGGCGCGGAGTTTCAGGTCAACACGACCACAACGGGCGACCAAAACAACCAGGAAATTGTCGCCAAGTCCGGCGGGGGCTACATCGTCTTCTGGACAGAAGTCGAGGATTTAGGCGGCCTTTTTGAGAGCCGCATCCTCTACCAGGAATACGACAGCAGCGGCAATACCGTGGGCTCCGAGACCGTATTTCTCAACGAATCGAGCGGCGTGGGGTCCTTCGGCGGCGCGGGTATCGGCCACTTTGAGCTGCACGGCACCGAACTGGTCGGGGGCGAGATTGCCCTGACCTACACGAGGTCAACAACGGTCGGGGGGCCGCCGCGCACAGACGCCTATGTGAAGCTTATCGACGCCTCCGGCAATATCGTTGCGGGCGAAACGGACGTTGATGCGTCGTCTGACGCAACGCTGCCCGACCAGCGCGTGGCGGCGCTGGGCAACGGCAACATGATGATCGTTATCCAAGAAACTAGCCCCGGGACTACAGGTGCGGTCGGGGTTGGCGGAACCAAGATTTTTGTGCGCATTGTAGACAACACCGGTGTCCCCCAGGGGGGCGACATCGCCATCGTCGACGACTTTGACTATCGCCGTTTTGACCGGGAAATTGTGCCCGACGGCCAGGGTGGCGCGGTGCTGGTCTACCGCGAAGAGCTCGGCACGATATCGAGCCGCATCCTGATGCAGCAGATTGACGAAGACGGCGTCCCCCAGGGCGAGGTCATCGAAATCACAGACCCGACCAATTTCTTCGATGGCCGGCGTCTCCGGGATGTCGCGACAAACGATGACGGGGACATCGTTGCTGTCTGGCAGAACTCTCTTACCGGGCGGGAGCTTTACCACCAGGTGATTTACAACGGGGAAGACAACCGCTTCACCACCGGCGACGACACTGTCACCCTGGGCAGCGGCGGCGAGGTGGTTATCGCGCTCGCCGGTCAGGATACGGTCACCGGCGGGGACGGCAACGACGTGATCGCGGGCCAGCATAACCCCGACAGCATCACCGGCGAAGGCGGCAACGACCGCATCTACGGGGGCCAGGGGGCCGACACGTTGCGCGGCAAAGCGGGCGACGATTACCTTGAAGGGGGCAGCGGCGCGGATGAAATCCATGGCGGCGCGGACAACGACACTGTCATCGGCGGCGACAGCAATGATCTGCTCTACGGCGGCGACAACAACGACACGATGTACGGTGGCGAGGGCACCAACACGCTTTACGGCGGCGACGGGGACGACAGTCTTTGGGGTCAGTTTGGCGAAACCGAAGCCGCGGGCACGCATGTATTTTACGGCGGCGACGGCAACGACAGGATCATCGGTGGCGACGGGGTCGACACGCTCGACGGGGGCGACGGCAACGACATCATACGGGGCGGTGATTTCGGAACGATGTCAGCGGACGTCTATATCGTGTCCGCCGGGTCCGACACCTACTATGCCTACAGCGAGGCAGATGTGATCGACTACTCCGCTTGGGGGACCGCTATTGCCACATCAACGGTCACATCCGGGCTGACCTACACCAGCATCTCGGTCTACAAAGACAACGGCAACACCTTCGGGGTCCGCGACAGGCTGTTCCAGGTCGAAGAGCTGATCGGGACCGACTTCGCTGACACGCTCTATTCCGACAACGACAGCGAAACGATCCGGGGCGGCAGCGGCACCGACACCCTTTACGGGGTGGACGGCGCCGATAAGCTTTTTGGTCAAGACGACAGCGACCTGATGTACGGCGGGGTTGGCGCCGATGAGCTGACAGGTGGGGGCGACAATGACACGCTTTTCGGGGACGCGGGCGGCGATAGCCTCGTCGGTGGGCGTGGCGACGACACGTTGCGCGGCGGAGGCGCTCAGGATAAAGCGGACGGTGGGCGCGGCGACGACACGCTTTACGGCCAGGGCGGCAACGACACGCTTTTGGGCGACAACGGCGAGGACACGATCTACGGCGGGGACAACGCTGACGTGATCTACGGCGGGGACAACGGCGATGATATCCGCGGCGACGCGGGCGCCGATGACATCTTCGGCGAAGACGGCGGCGACGAAATTCGCGGCGGCAACGGCAATGATGAGCTTTTCGGCGGCGCTGGCAGCGACGAGGTGCGTGGTGGGCGCGGGTCCGATACCATCGAGGGCGGTATCGGCAATGACACGCTCTGGGGGGATGAAGAACGCGACATCTTCCTTTTCCAGTCCGGCACCGATACCGGAACCGACGAAATCCGCGACTTCGACAACGGCGATGACCTAATCCGCTTGGTGGGTTCCGTCGAATACGGGGACCTGACGATCACCGGCGGCGGGGGCGAAACGGTCATCTCTTGGGACACCAACACCATTGTCCTTGTGGGCGAAAGCGGGGTTATCAACGAAAACGACTTCGAATTCGTTTAAAACGGCTGCTGCGCGTGGGTGAAGAAGCTTCCTTTTGAAGCTTCTTTGCCGCCCTCTTGTAGTCTAGCGCGCAATAGATGACGTCCCATCAGCGCCCGAAGACCGCCCAGGGCCTTGGTTGCTGGCACATACGAAGGTCGAAATAATTTGGGCCCCCGAGCCACGGGGATGCTGCGGTGGCGGGTGAGGTTGTCGGTGTAGGGACAGACGGGCCTAGGGTTTCGGGGTTTGACGTTCAGTTCTTCCGCCAGGGCTTGCGGGTCGCGCGCCGTTTAAGAGACGACGACGTCCTTGTTTGGAGCGTGCGCACCTGCAACTCCCTGGGAGCCACGGCGTTGGAGACCTTCTAGGGCATCGACAGCGGCCGCGGCTAATAACAGACATCGGGACCGCCCCAGGCCAACAGCTAAAGCACGGCAAACACCGAACCGCGCATGATCGCCAGGATACCGGTGGTTTTGTGGTTATCTGGAACACCGAGAGCGCAGACCGCGACGCAGGCATCATCTACGACCGTAGATTGTTCAATGGCGGCGGCAAATGGGGGACCCAATTCCAGGTCAAAAAAACCACTGACGGCGACCAAAACTACCAAAAATGGTCGTCGATTCCGGCGGCGGATACCTGGTTTTCGGAAGTTAAACGGAAGGAGTCGGTTGCCACTGGGACGCCCACATTCTTTATCAGGTATACACTCGCAGCAGGCATATGGTCGGTGAAGGAACGCTTTTCTTGGGCGAAACCAGCCCGCCTTGGCCGTTCAGCGGATCGACGCTGGGTTATTTCAACCATCAAGGAATTGAGCTTGCGGGCGGTGAGATCGCGGTCGCCTATGCGCAGGCCGCCTGCGAACCCAAGCCTGTGTTAAGCCGATCGAAGCCTCAGGTAGGACCCCGCCACAACAGCGGGGGGTGGCATTGGACAACGGCAATATGATAGTTATTTTCACCATTTAAGCCCCGCCACCACCGGTGCCATCGGGTTCGTTGGCAAAAAGACCTTTGGTCGGGTCATCGACAGCACGGGTGCGGTCCAAGGCAATGATATCGCGATCTTAGACGACTTTGATTTCCGACGCCTTGACCGGAGATCGCCCCAGACGGCGAAGGCGACGCGATCTTTGTGTACCGCGAAGAGATCGGCACCGCGGGCAGTGGGCGCACCAGGCATCAGATCGCCCAGAACGGCCAAACGCAAGGCAGCCTAATCGAGATCAGCTAACCCTCCAGCCGCAAAACGGCGCCTAGGCTGGTCGCTTTGACCACCCACGAAGAAGGGAAAGTTGTGGTCATCTGGCAAGACAACGGCGACGGGCGCGAGCTTTTCCGCCATGTGCTTTTCAGCGATGACGACTCTTTCACGCTCAACAAGAGCGGTGAGGTGGTCATCGCTTTGGCCGGGTGCGGCACGGTCATCGGCAGTCCGGGCGCCGACGTGATCGTAGGACGTGATACCCACGACAACATGAGAGGCGGAGGCGGTAGCGACATGCTCGAATATTCCGCCGGCAACGCAGCCGTGAGGTAAAGCGCAATCCAGGTCTTGAAAGACCCCAGCAACCGTTTTGGACGAGACATCTGGGTCACTCTGCTCGTAGAACTGATCGGCACCGCCTTCGGGGATGAGACCAATTCCGACAGCAATTAAAAAACGCTCCAAGGCGGCGGCATAGATGCCGTAACGGACCAAGCGGGTGCTGTCTCTCCCTACTGCGAGGACGGCAACCACAGTCTGACCGGCGCCCGCCGCAACGACGCCATTTTTGGCGGCAGCAAAGGTGACTTGCCGCGTGGCCACGCGGGCGCCGGCGAAATCTATTGCGGCGCGCGCCAAAACGATATCCGAGGCGGCAGCGGCGAAGACACGCTCGAAAGTGACGCTGACAACGACAAACTGCCCGGGGATGATGACGCAGACGCCTTCCAAGTCGACGGCAGCGCGGATACCGGCCAAGACAACGTCTTTAACTTCGAAGACGGTATTGACCTCATCCGCATCACCGGATCACCTCCCGTCAGCGACCTAGCAGTTACCGGGAACGCAAGCGCGGTTTCAGTGACTTAGGGCGCCAACGGTGTCCTTTTTAGAGAGGTCACCACCACCATAAACCAAAGCGATTTCAACTTCGCCTTTAGATCTGTGCCGGCAGGGCAACCTACTGCCCGCCGCAAAACGGAAGCTTCTTAGAAAGCTTCTTTCCAATGCCCCGCTAGCTCTGATCAATTGGGTCGTCGCGGCGCTTCAAAACGGGGTTACCTAACCAAGGGTGCGCACTGGGCGTCGGGGATCGGTCAGGATTTATAGTGGCGACCCGACCAAGGCTTAAGGGAGCAAGTCCATGGCCGACGATAGATTTGTAGTGGGCACGGACCCGTTCGAAGTGGCGGGTTTGAGCAACTTTTTCACGATCCGGACCACCGATATGGCGGTCCTGTCAAACGACGGTTACGTCATCACCTGGAGCGAAAACGTCTTCAACCAAAGCACCAACAGCAATGAGATCGCCGTTTTCTACCAGGTCTTTGACGAAAACGGCACCCAGCAGACCGCCGGGACTTTGCAGGCCAACACCGGCCTGTTCGGTACCCAAACTAAGGTCATCGCCCAGGAGACTGGCGGCTTTGTCATCGTCTGGAACAGCATCAACGAGGACGGCGACCTGGGCGGCATCTACGGGCAGCGGTTTTTCAACGGCGGGGCCACGCGGGGCCCGGAGTTCCAGGTCAACACGACCATCCAGGGGGACCAGAACTCACCCGAGATCGTGGCCCAGGCGGACGGCGGCTACACCGTCTTTTGGACCTTCTTCGAAGAAACACTCATCGCGGGCAACTGGGTCAGCTACATCCTCTTCCAGCGCTATGACAGCGGCGGCAACGCGGTGGGCACTGAACAGGTCTTTGTCCAGGAAATCAGCCCCACCGGGTTCTTTGGCGTGGCAAATATCGCCTATTCAGAGCTCAACGGTACCGAAC